>JAFSWW010000105.1 GCA_017444345.1 Synergistaceae bacterium
CTATGCTGCTTTCACAATATGCGGATAAAATTCGCGACATAATGACCGACACGAATATAATCAGCGTGAACACTAACGACGACCGCGAAAAAGTTACGGAATTATTCCAGAAATATGATTTTATGGCGATTCCGGTTGTCGACTCAGAAAATCATTTAGTCGGAATTGTTACAGTTGATGACGCTATGGAAGTATTAGAAGAAGAAAGCACAGAAGATTTTCACAAGATGGCCGCTATGCTTCCTATGGATGAGCCTTATTTGTCAATGGGAGTGCTTGAACTGGCAAAGAAGCGCGTTATTTGGCTGATGGTCTTAATGATTTCGGCGACTCTCTCAGGGCAGATTATAACGCATTACACTTCAGTATTTGAGGCTTTACCCGCATTAATTGCGTCTATTCCCATGTTAATGGACACCGGCGGGAATGCTGGCTCACAGTCTTCAACTTTAGTAATTCGCGGTATTGCTGTAGGTGAATTAAAGATTTATGACGCTCTGAAAGTTTTATTTAAAGAATTGCGGGTGAGTCTCTTAGTCGGGAGCGGCTTGGCAATAGTTAATTTTGCGTATAAATATATGCTCAGCGGCGATTTATTATTATCTATTACAGTAGGAATTAGCTTATTTGCTACGGTAATTTTTGCGCAGATAATAGGGGGTATGCTGCCTTTACTTGCTAAGGCTGTAGGATTTGACCCTGCTTTAATGGCTGCTCCGATTGTTACGACTATAGTAGACGCAGGGAGCTTGACAATGTATTTTGCTGTTGCCAGTAAAGTTATGAGCGTTTAGGAGATTTATTTATTTCTCACACGTGATATAATTCTTAGAGTTTAATTCAATAATTTATTGTGAAATAAAATAAAATAAAATTTATTTTCAGGAGGTTGTATTATAGCCATGAAGAAATTTTTAGCGTTAATACTCGTGTTAATTCTTGCAAGTTCAGCATTTAGTGCGAACACTCCGGCCAAGCTCAAGACTACAAGCCAGCTCAAAACAGAAAGACTCGCAGCACAGCGCGGCACAGTCGGGCAATACATAGCTGAAGATTTACTCGGAGACAAGAAGGGCGATTTATTGACGACTTACGAGAAATATGTAGATGCTGTATCGTCATTACTTCAGGGCAAAGTAAGAGCTATCATAATGGACGAAATGCCCGCGAAAAGATTTCTTGCATCAGTTGAAGGACTCGCTATTATGAATGAGCCTTTATCTGAAGAAAATTACGCGATGGGATTCAAAAAGGGTAATTCTGAATTACTCTCACAAGTTAATAAAGCACTCGCAGAAATCAAAGCAGACGGGACTCTTGATAAAATTTTCAAGAAATACTATGAAACTTTCTTAGCAGGGGACTCATCAAGCATTAAGCCTGAAGATATTGATTTCAACAAGGGGGCAAAGGGCGGCAAATTAGTTGTCGGAACTGAAGCGGGATTCGCTCCGTATGAATTAAAAGTAGGTTCGGGCTTTATCGGGATTGACGTAGAAATGTGCGCGGCAATTGCTAAGAAACTTGATAAAGAATTAGTAATTATCAATATGAATTTTGACGCGCTCCCGATGGCAGTATCTACAAATAAAGTAGATTTAATTTGCGCTGGTATCACAGTAACTGAAGAACGTAAACAAAATATGGACTTCTCAGATAATTACGTAGTCGGGGCAAAACAAGTCGCACTCGTAAAGGCAGATGACTATGAGAAATAATTATAATTCACGCAAAGGACTGGGCCGGGGTGATGTGCTTCTCGGCCTTGTCGCTGTATATTTAATATATTTGCTTTATGCGTCGGGATTCTTTACGGCTGAGGCATGGGCGGATTTCAACCGGAGATTTTATCAGAATTTCGTCAAAGATAGACGTTACATGATGTTAGTCGACGGATTGAAGGCTACAATTTTTATGACAACAGGAGCGACTATAATCGGGATAATTGTAGGCTTAATTCTTAGTGTGATTCGAGTAGCTCATAAGGGCGGCTTAAGAATTCCCGTTTTAAATTGGATTGCCGAGGCTTATATAACTGTCTTGCGGGGGACTCCGGCGATGGTGCAATTATTAATCTGGAATTTCACAATTTTTGCGTCTGCTAGAGATTTAAACACTCAATATATAGCTATTCTTGCATTCGGTCTTAATTCGGGCGCATATATCGCAGAAATTTTCAGGGGCGGAATCGAAGCAATTGACTCCGGACAAATGGAGGCGGCCCGCTCGCTGGGACTCTCTTATGGTACATCAATGAAGCGCGTTATTTTGCCTCAAGCGTTGAGAAATATTATTCCCATGTTATTCAATGAGTTTATTGCACTCTTGAAAGAAACTTCTGTAGCCGGTTATATCGGAATTGATGATTTAACAAGAGCCGGGCAAAATATTCAAGCGTTGACTCTTGAGCATTCACAGCCCCTAGTAATGGTAGCTATAATTTATCTTGTTATAGTAATGCTGTTAACTAAATTTGTGAGTAAATTAGAGCAGTGGCTCAGCAGAGGCAGAAGGAGGTAAATTTTTATGGCAGTAATCGAAATTAAGGACTTGCACAAAACTTTTACTCTTACTGACGGGCGGAAATTGCACGTGCTCAACGGCATAACTACAGAGATAAACAAGGGCGAGAAAATTGCAGTAATAGGGCCTTCAGGTTCGGGCAAAAGTACTTTTCTGCGCTGTCTTAACAGAATGGAAGAGCCGACATCAGGAACTATAAATTTTAACGGTGAAGATATTACATCAAAGAATTGCGATATTAACAAAGTCCGCCGCAAAATGGGAATGGTATTCCAACATTTTAATTTATTCCCGCATTTGACAGTAAGAAAGAATTTGACTCTAGCACCGGTTGATTTAAAGATTATGACTCAGGAAGCAGCAGACGAACGAGCTAAAATTTTGCTTGAAAGAGTCGGACTTGCTGACAAAATTGACGAGTGGCCGGAAAGATTATCAGGCGGTCAGAAACAAAGAGTAGCAATCGCACGAGCTATGGCAATGAATCCCGACGTGCTTTTATTCGACGAACCTACAAGCGCATTAGATCCCGAAATGATCGGCGAAGTTCTTGATGTCATGAAAGAATTAGCGGACTCGGGAATGACTATGTATCTTGTAACGCATGAAATGGGATTCGCTCATAAAATTGCGGACAAAATATTATTTATTGACAAGGGCATTATCAGCGAACAGGGAACGCCTGAAGAAGTCTTTGATCATCCTAAGCAGCCAAGAACTATAGAATTTCTCTCTAAAGTTTTGAGGCATTAATAAATAACTCCCCTTGCTTTTAACTCTAATAACTGGCAGGGGGAGAAAATTTTTACTCTTTCATAAAGTCAAGAAATATATAATCGCTGTTAAAATTTTTACGTATAATATTTATTGCTGCGTCAGATTTGTCTATGCCTATCCATTTGCGCCCGAGTTCATGAGCACATAATAAAGCCGCCCCGCTTCCTGCAAAACAATCAAGAATAGTGCTTTCTTTCAGCGAAGACTGGGCAATAATTAATTTCAGCATTTCGTGATTCTTTTCTGTAGGATAAACGGGATTTTGAGGATCTTTGAATGTCCATACATCTTGAATTTTTTTGCCGTCATGTTCATCAGCATATTTCTTGATTCTGGGATTGCCTCGCGATGACCATTCGATTTTGCCTTCTGAGTCTAATTTATCAAATTCGGCGGGATTTGTCCTCCAGTGCCGCCCCTCAGGAACGGGAATATTACGCCACGCACAGCCCGTTATGCCGTTTTGTGTTTCTCCGGGAGCATGAAGAGGGATCGTTGTATATCGCCTGCCGTTAGAGTCAATTTTCGGAAATCTACGCATTAATTCGTCCTGATTCATTGCAGATTTAATATCATTCCAAATATTATGCCGCGAATCTTTTGCGTAAAATAAAATCATGTCCTTCTCATTGCCCCATGCTCGCCTGTAAAAATTTTTTGGATTAGATTTTATTCGTGCAATGTCATTAATAAAATTGTCCGAGCCGAAAATTTCATCAAGAATAATTTTCACGTAATGTCCCATTTTGCAGTCAATATGAAGATATAACGAGCCTCGAAACGATAAAAGCTCATGAATCATAATTAAACGCTCATACATGAAAGCAAGAAATTTATCGAGCTGCATTTTGTCATTATATGCCATGAATTCTTTTATTGAACTTATAGAATTTGCACGTTTTTGCGAAATAAAGAAGTCTTGCATTGTGTTAAACGGGGGATCAATATAAATTAAATCTATTTTTTCACGGTAATAATTAAGCAGTACAGAAAGCGCAATAAAATTTTCGGATTTAATTAGATAATTTGCTGAGTCAGAAAAATTAATATTTATATTCTCTGCGGCAAATAATGCTTTATTCGATATTTCACTGCGAGTCGGCTTATTATCAAATATAAGTTCTACCATAATTTATAACGAGTAAAGAAATTCACGCAGCACAAGAGCTGATAATATATTGTCTTTAGGATGAGAACGCAGATATTTATACATTATTATTTAAGACAGGAACGCCTATTATATTTTTCTGAATCCAGTTCTTGAAAAGCGGACCCATTTGTCTGTTAGTTTCCTTAGGAGCTGAACACTTTTCTAGAATCGTTTCGATTCCCATTTGATATAAATTTCCTGCTATTCGGTTCACTGTTTGAGGGTTGCGCTTTATTGCCTCTCTATCATGACGCAAAAATGGAATATAAGAATCCTTCAGCGGGAATAACTCCGATTTTAATAACGTCTCAAGCAGCAAAATATTATCATGCTCGTTAAAAGCCTGCTTTATGTCATTAATTATTAAGCTCGAAATCTCCCGCCTCAAATTAGGATTCAACGGATAAACTTTAAAGAGTTCATCTAAATAATTTCTTTGCTGTGCAAATTCTATACTTTGTGATGTCCAGTAATTTATCATGTAAATATTATATTACATTAACGCTCATTTAAGACAACTTCACCGGCCTTAACTGAATGAGTCAGCCAGACATTTCCGCCTATCACGCAATTATCGCCGATTCTTGTATCGCCGCCCAGAATCGTAGCTCCTGCATAAATTATCACGTTGTCGCCTATATCCGGGTGTCTCTTTATGTCTTTAACGAGTGAGCCGTCTTCAGAAACTGCAAAACTTTTCGCTCCGATCGTAACATGCTGATATAATTTAACGTGCTTCCCGATTGTTGCAGTCTCGCCTATTACAACGCCGGTGCCGTGATCTATGAAAAAATATTCGCCGATTTTTGCGCCCGGGTGAATGTCGATTCCCGTTAATTTATGGGCATATTCTGTTATGATTCGCGCGATTAGATTTACACGCATTAAATAAAGCTCGTGGGCTATTCTGTAAGCACTAATCGCAATAAAAGCCGGATAAGAAAGTATTATCTCATCGAGACTCTTTGCTGCAGGGTCGCCCTGATACGCTGAAATTATATCAGTCATTAAAATTTTGCGGATACTCGGCAATTTCGCAATTAATTCATTAATAATTTTGCTTGACTCGTCATGATTGCCCGTTATTCTCGTGATTGAATGCTTTAAATTTTCACATGCAAGATTCAAATTTTCGAGTACGCTTATTTTTTCCGGATTCATGTGAGCAGGGAACATAGCAGCCAGTAAATTTTTGAATGCCGACTCTGTATGCTCGCGAATCCCGTTAAAAGACTCGCCGTCACCAGCTGCTAAATTTTCAAGTTCCTTGCTTGTAGATTTCAAGATTGTATCAAGATTCATGATTTATTCTGCAAATAATTCAGTTGATAAATATCTTTCGCCGTTATCCGGGAATATAGTAATTATATTTTTGCCCGAATTCTCCGGCCTCTGAGCTAATTTTATCGCAGCAGTCAAAGCCGCCCCCGATGAGATGCCCACTAATACGCCCTCAAGTTTGCCCATAAGTCTCGCGTTATTAAAAGCGTCTTCATTATTGACCGTTATAATTTCGTCGTATAAACGAGTATTCAAGACTTCAGGGACAAATCCCGCGCCTATTCCTTGAATCTTATGAGCTCCCGAACGTCCCGAAGATAGCACAGGAGAAGAAGCAGGCTCAACGGCAACAATTTTTATATTGGGATTCTGACTCTTCAAATATTCGCCGACTCCCGTTAAAGTTCCGCCAGTTCCTACACCCGCCGCAAAAATATCAACTTGGCCGCCCGTGTCTTGCCAAATTTCCGGCCCCGTTGTCTGTTTATGAATCTTAGGATTTGCAGGATTCACAAATTGTCCGGCTATAAAACTGTTCGGAATTTTATTCGCAAGTTCTGAAGCCTTCTCGATTGCTCCCATCATTCCTTTTGCGCCTTCAGTTAATATTAACTCTGCGCCGTAAGCTTTCATCAATTTTCTGCGCTCGATTGACATAGTTTCAGGCATTATTATTATTACGCGATACCCACGAGCCGCTGCCACTGAAGAAAGCCCGATTCCTGTATTTCCGCTGGTAGGTTCGATTATAACGCTGTCAGGTTTGAGCCGCCCTGATTTTTCCGCATCGTCTATCATTGATTTTGCGACTCTGTCTTTAACACTGCCCGCCGGGTTGAGATATTCAAGTTTTGCTAAAATTTTAGCCTGCAAATTAAAATATTGCCCGATTCGTGATAATTCAAGAATGGGAGTTCGGCCTATTAACTGATCTGATGACTTGTAAATCATATAGAGTCCTCCTAAAAATAAATATATACGAGCGCAAGAGTCTCGTTTACTTGAAAAAATTTTAATAGCGCAAAAAAGTTTTATAATTTAATCGTGAATTAATTTTGTGAAAGACGGCAGCAACAACAGCAGCATAATACTCCCTGAGTTAGTGCAAAGTTTATATAATTATACATACTGTTTTCACCCCGATAAATAAAAATTTTATTAGTGAATTATGACATGTAAAACTCATTTAATCAAGTGTAGAATACAATAAAAAATTTTTTCAGGAGTGTGATTAATTTTGCTTGAAGTAATTTTATCGTATATGCCTTATGCTCTTGTGAGTACTTCTACACCGGGACCGAATAATTTAATGTGCCTTTATTCCGTGAGTTCAGGAGGCTGGGCGGGAGGACTCAGACTTATATCGGGAATATTCACCGGCTGCACGTCGTTAATGCTGCTTGTATTATTTTTCTGTCATCAATTAAATCAATATGTGCCTGAAGTCGTGAATTATTTAAAATATGTCGGAGCAGCTTATATTGTATGGCTCGCAATACGTATAGCAATCAGCAAACCCGGAGCGAATCAAACACGCGATATAAATTTTAAAAGCGGCTTAATACTTGCATTCACGAATATAAAGATGCTGCTATATTTCATTACTATTTTTACGGCCTATATAATTCCGTCGGGCGCGGGTTTGTATGAATTCTTTGTACACGGGACAATAATTTTATCGATAAGTGCCGCAAACTGGTTCATATGGGGAGCAGCAGGGAGTCTCTTGCACAAGATAATAACGCGGTATTACAGACCGTTTAATATTTCAATGGGAATTATTTTATTATGGTGCGCAGTTAGAATCGTCATGAGTTAATGCAGCAAAAAAAGCGGGTCGACCATTCAAATCAAACCCGCTGCTTTGATTCATGAATTAAAATTTTTTGCGGTTTATTGCAAGAATTCCCACGAACACAAGCGAAATTATAATCATTCCTGAATTACATCCGCCGCCGCCCCCGCCGTAAACAGGATAATCAGGATAATACGGTTCAGAATCGGGACTCGTTTCCGGCACTATATCAGGACTCGGAGTCGGTGTTGGAACTGGAGTCGGAGTCGGCGTTATATTTTCTTGAGGTGTAGGAACTGCCCCGACATCTACGCTGACAAGTGCAATATAATCACCGAGTGAGGCTCTTATTGCCGCAGTGCCTTGTCTTAGTCCTATTATATGGCCGTCTTCTGTAATTCGCGCTATAGAATTATTATCTATGCTTATTTCCGTACCCATTAAGGGCGATGCAACATTATACATTCCTCCGTCTCTAGTTGTCGCGAAAAGAGGCAGAATAAAATCTGAACTCGTATTCAATAAAATTTTTGAGCCGTTAATAAATTCTAAGCTCTGAATGTTCGTTAAATTTGGCTTAATGACTAGTTCGACAGTATTAGAAGTATAAATTTTTCCGTAATCGCCTGAAGCAGCACAAGAAAGTTCATATACACCAGTCAAATTATTAGGAATAACAAAATTTGCTGAAAATGTTTTCTTGTCGCCCTCGTCATTGAGAGTAATTATTCTTGCGTCAGAGTCGCCATCCATGAATAAATAAACGCCGTTATTCATTTCTGTGTCAATCTTGGCCGTAAAATTCACCGTCTGAAGCTGATTCGCCGTTAAAGTGCTGTCTTGGCCGTTCACAGTCAAATTAAATTCTTGAGTGAAAATATTTGCAGTCTCGACCGGATTAATTACTGAAACATTTTTGCTCGTTCGTGGACTTGAGAATCTAGCAGAGACTCCGACTCCTGATGTATCAAATTTTGATGATGGGCCTTGTAATAATTGCACAACAAGTCCGCCTATATCGTCCTGTTTGCAGATTGAGACGTGATTATAATCTAAGCCGCTTTTTTCCGTAGAGCTTGAAAATTTTGATACTGCGCTTGACATTCCCACGGCTATATCGTAATCATCATCTCCGAATATAATTCTAAATAATGCAGACGGTGTACTAAATAAAGAAGGCATATATCTTAGAATCACAAAGAAAATTCTCGGTAAATCAAAAAATTGCAGAGAGTCTATATTTTCTCTGACTCTGCCGTAAATTACATGAATAGGCACACTTGAGCGGGAATTAAGCGAATTAATTAACTCACTGTTTACTGCTAAATCTCTTAGGCCGCTTTGTGCATATGTAAAATGACTCTGTACAGATCCCTTCACTAATGCGAGCACGCCTCTAACAAATAAGTAATCAGGATCAAGCAAATCCGCTACAGTATCAGGTGCAAGAGGTGTATCACCATAAAGCGCGTAATTAGCCATAGGGCTGCCCTCATGAGGTGTAGCAATAGTAATAATTCTGCGTATTAGTCCCTGTTTATATGCGAGTGCCGAATTTTTTTGACCAGAGTCGGCCTGTAAAAATCTTCTCGCCATTAAGCCGCCCATGCTGTGAACTACTAAATCAACGCGAGTGCAGGCAATATTATAATGCTCATTTACAGCGTCAAGAACGTCAGCAATATGATAAAATAATTCGCTCCGTGAATTGTCAGGGATTTCGTCAATGGGCCCGTTAGTGTTCGTGTAATTCCAGCCTGAAATATAAGGATAACTGCCCCCGTATGCATTGTATAAAGAATTCCAAACGCCCGGACCTCCTACGTTAAAAGTCCCCGAATATCCCGTGAATTAATACGACCGGGACAGCTTGAATCTTTAACCCTAAAGGCGGGATATTTTCACTAATTCCTGAATTATCGGTGAAAGTCAAATTTACGTCAAATGCATGAGACGGGAATAAAATATTATTAGCCGGATAATTTGACGGAGATATAAGCACTGCAGACGCTTGATAGATTCCATTGCCTAGATCTGTAGTGCTGATTTCTATTTCAGTCCCGCCGCCGTGCCTGTTGAGATCTTCAAGAGTCCCGAATCCTTCAGGAATGGAAAATTTGAACGTCCCCGCCCTGTTTGATTGAGCGCGTAAAAATAATCTCGTGTTGCCGTCAGCAGTGAATCCTGATTTGCCGTAGTCTTCAAATGATAAATTATATATAAATGATTCAGTTATTTGTGTGTTATTCGTGCTGATATAGCCTGAAGAATTTATTTCACGTATTAGGCTGCTGGAGTCCCTGTCAGATCTAGTATAATCGTGCTGATTATTCATATAGGGCGCAAATTTTACGGTGTTGATTCTCTCAAGTGCGGCGACGTTTATATCACCGGTTGAGACTGAATATTGACTCCTTAAGTGCAATACTTTCATGAGACCTGAATATCCCCAGTAACGAATTTAAATATTCTTGAGTTCGTCAGGATATACATTATAAGTATAATCTTCGTCTGTATAATTCGGGAATAAATCACTAAGTGTTCTCTCATTACCATTTGAATCCGTCCATGTATATACTGCTGTTCTTGTTGTCTTAGTGAGAGGCTCATAGATTCTAACTGAATAAACATCTTCAGCTTCTCCGGTATATTCCCATAAAATTCGCCCATAACGGAAAATCATAATATTTTTATAATAGCCTTCATTCCAGCCCGGTATATCATCTTCAGGAGAATATCTCTCAAACTCGCCCGATGTAGAAATTTTGTGCAAATAATGATACACAAACAGACTTCTATCTGCGCCTATTTTTTTCCTTGCGCCGAAGTATACATTTTGAGTCGCTATCTCGTAACAAACGTAATGAGCCCCGTCAAAATCAGAAGGCACTGTAACCGACCATGTACGAGCCGGCGATTTCTGCCCAAATTCAAATAATCCGACTGTGTAATTATAATTGCCGTTATTTGAGACAATCAATAAACGTTCGGGGGAGTCAGCCACTGCAAAATCTCCGTCAAAATCAAATTGACATGACTCGGCATTTGATACTCCGCTGCGTGTGAGTTTGCGTCTGTAAATAGTATACGAATCGCCCGACAATCTATAATAAATATAAGCGACTCCGCCGGAATTTATGACATCCCAGTCTGATACTCTCCCCTGAATAGTCAAGAAATTATCTTTATTATATTGTCCGTAATTCCTATAGACGCGCGAAAATTCCCCGTCAAACTCAATATAATAAAATGTTCCCGCCCCGTCAAAATTAGGCCCGCCAAGATAAACGGAATTGAATTCGTCATAAAATTGCTGCGAGTAACTATTTTCTTCACCTTCAGAGATTCGCGGTCTTGGTATGCTTTGAGACGAACGGACACGATTACTATTTGAGGGTGTGCACATCATTGCCCCCGGGTGCGCTTGTGCCTGCGAGGTTAGGAGAAGAACTAGACAAATGAGAGCTGACAATAATAAAAATTTTCTGTGCTTCATTGATTATCTACTCCTTATGATAAACATATAAAATTTTAATTGATTTATTACATAAATTATAGGGGGGTACTGTCAATACTGAATTTATGAAATCCGCAGCCCGGTAATATTTCAAGACTGCGGAAAAATTTTTATTTATTCAATAACTCAAGCCATTTAGCTATATCTGATTTAAGAGTGCTGCCTCCTGAATAATGAACAGATAATCCTTCAGTTATGAGTGAATCCGGAGCGAGTTTTGCTATAGCTGTGAGACTCTGGCCAAATCTTCCGCCCCCGTGTGAGCAGAAAGGCATTATTATTTTTCCTGCAAAATTATATTCCTGCAAAAATGAAGCTATAGGCATGGGAATCGATGCCCACCAGTTAGGATAACCCAGCATTATAATGTCGTAACTGTCAAAATCTTTAACGTGTGATCTCAATTTAGGGCGGGCTTGTTTTCGTTGATCCTGCTGAGCCTGCCTCAAGACAGTATTATAACTTTCTGAGTATTCATTTAC
>JAFSWW010000106.1 GCA_017444345.1 Synergistaceae bacterium
AATATATTTATCAAGTTTAAGTATATTATTATTTATATTTGTCCCGTCATTATTATTCATATAGTGTTCAAAGGCTACAGTTTTGAGAGTCCTGAGATTATTTGCTATATTTGATGCCTTAGTAGAATTCATTGACTCATTGCCTGAAAATATCATAACAGCTGAAATTATGCCGATCACAATCACGACTATTAACGACTCTATTAAAATATACCATTTCCGCGAATAATTTACTTTTTTCTTATTCTTCATTGTAATAACACCTCCTAAAAAATTTTCAAGTTCTTAGCATTGCCTCTAACAATATCGGACTCTGAATCGCAAAAAATAAACACCCCCTCTATTTTGCTAGAAAGGGTGCAGAATGTGAAAATCTGATAGCTAAATTTACTCGTAAATAGTAGTAACTTGATAGTCCCCGAAGACTCTCATCCAGACAACTTTATCACCTTTAGCATTGTTTACTTTGCCGGATTGGTAGTTATTAGGCGTATTATTTGAGAAAACTAGACCGAGAGACTTTGCCCGTCCGTAGAGTTTTTCTTTTACGGAATCTTCATTAGCTGCAAATCTGTATCCTACAAACCAGCTTGTTCTGTTTGCTTCGTCTTTAGTACCTGCTGTGCTGCCTCCGTCGCAAATACCGTAACCGCCCTCTTTAATCGGATTTTCTCCTGAAGATCCCTCGTTAAAGCCCCAGTTTTCATTATTGAGGTATTTCTTCATACCTAATTTGTCATTACCATTATTAACTAAATTCTGGATAGCACTCCACGAGCCACTAGAAACTTTTTCTCTGACTTTGCCGGTCGCAGAATCAACTAAATCAGGGTGGTCTACATACCAAGCTATTACGGCTGTCTTGAGATTTCGTAAATCTGAAATAATCTTAGTAGCTCTTGCCGAACTCATAGCCTCAGTACTCGAAAGCATCATCATAGCCGAAAGAATGCCGATTACTACGATAACAATCAGCAGCTCGACTAATGTGAAGCCCTTGCGCGAGTAAAAATTTTTCTTCATAGCGTGAAACCCTCCTTAGCTTGAATATTATATTTTTACAAATAACCCCCCTCTCTATTTGCTAAGAAAGGGGGTCGATAAATGCAACTTTGCACATATTAGCTTGTGATTTAATTGCCGGGTGACCATTCTCCCATGACTTTGAGCCATATTACAGTTTCGCCGTCTTTATTCGGAGTGTTTCCGCGCAAGATCATTCCCAAAGTTTTTAACCTGCCTTTGAGCTTTTCTTTAATGGAGTCCTCATTCGAGGCAAATTTATAGCCTACATACCACGTACTTCTGTAACCACTGCCTGCATCGCAAACTCCATAGCCGCCCGCTTTTATAGGATCACTGCCAGACCCTCCGTTAATCGAAATTGAGTCTTCGTTATTGAAGTATTTACCGACTTCAAGGGCATCGTTCTGATTCTGCTCTTGAAATGGCTTGACACTACTATCTGCATCAGTTACGTTTGTCTTTACTCTGCCATCTGCTGCAACTAGATCCGTGTGATCAGCATACCATGCCAAAGCTGCTGTCTTCAAGTTACGTAGATTACTCGCTATATTAGAGGCCTTTGCTGAACTCATAGCCTCAGTACTTGAAAGCATCATCATGGCTGAAAGAATCCCGATTACCACGATAACGATTAATAATTCAACTAAAGTGAATCCCTTACGTGAATAATATTTTTTCTTCATCGTGTTAGACCTCAAGCAATAAATTTAATTTATTCAGCTGCTCCTAAAACTTTCATCCACACAGATGTAACAGATGTATTATTTCCCACAGTATCAGAGAGATTTTCAGCTGCGTCAGTACCAAATTTTAAGCCAATCGTTTTGGCTCGTCCGGCGAGTTTTTCTTTAACGCTGTCCTCATTTGAGGCAAACTTATAGCCCACGTACCAACCTTTTTTACTACTTTCAGTACCGGAATGTATAATATAATCTCCTCCTACCGGGCTATTGCCTTTAAGAACCATCGAGCCTTCATTGTTAAAGTACTTGAGGATATTTGCTTTACCCGAGTCTGTTCCAACAGCACCCTCAATTGTTGCATATGAGCCTTGCCTTATTGATAAGTCCGGAGAAACCCAGTCCGTGTGATCCGCATACCATGCTAATGTTGCTGTCTTCAAGTTACGTAGATTACTCGCTATATTTGAAGCCCTCGCAGAGCTCATTGCTTCAGTGCTAGAAAGCATCATCATAGCGGACAGAATCCCGATTACCACGATAACGATCAATAACTCGACCAACGTGAACCCCTTGCGCGCATAATTTTCTTTCTTCATTGTTAAAATCTCCTCTTTCTCTCCCCTTGCCTCATAAATAATACTTACTCTTTCTAAGTAATACTACCCATGGGGGGGGGGGGTAATAAATTTAATTTGTAACGCTAGATATTATATCGGATAAAAAAAATCGGGCATTCACTCGAACACCCGACTCTGAACTACTATTTATTGCCGATTAATTTTGTCAGCTTTATTATTTCGCCTCAACAGGCTGTGCACCTATCTCCGCAAGTGTCTTGTAAGTCTCGTAACGCTCTCTTGCTTCGGCCGCATTCTTGTCAAATAATTCGTCAGCAATATCAGGGAAGCCCCTCTTTAATGCCGAGTATCTGACTTCACCGAGTAAGAACTCTTTATACTGCGCAACAAATTCGGCCTCATTCTCAAATGACTTCGGAGCTTTGCTGTCAAGGGTGAAAGGATTCTTGCCGGCCTCTACATCAGGATTATATCTGTACAAATGCCAGTAACCTTTTTCGACTGCGAGCTTTGTACGTTCCTGAGTTTTGCCCATACCTGCGCGGATTCCGTGATTGATACAAGGTGCATAGGCGATAATTAATGACGGGCCTTTGTGTGCTTCTGCTTCCTTGAGAGCCTTGAGTAATTGATTCTTATCTGCTCCCATTCCGACCTGAGCGACATAAACTGTGCCGTAAGTCATTGCCATGCGTCCAAGATCCTTTTTGCGGGTTCTCTTTCCGCTTGCTGCAAATTGAGCGATTGCCGCCGTAGGAGTCGATTTTGAAGACTGGCCGCCGGTGTTCGAATAAACTTCGGTGTCAAGCACTAAGACATTAACATCTTCGCCGCTTCCGAGTACGTGATCGAGTCCGCCGTAGCCAATATCATAGCCCCAGCCGTCTCCGCCGAATATCCAGACGGATTTTTTCACGAGATAATCACGATATTCAATTAATGTGCAAATTTCTTTTTGTGCCTCATCGCTGAAATCGCAAAGAGCCTTACCGCATTCACAGCACCCGCAGCAAATTTTATCGAGCATTTCGTCAACTTTTGCAGCAGCTGCTACACTTGCCTCGCCGTCCTCGTGAACATCAAGCCAGCCCTGTAGAGTCGCCTTCATTTCTTCGGGAACATCGTTCATAGCAATTAAATTTTTCGCCGCAGTCGTCAAATAATTCACCATGACATTTAGCGATAACTTCATGCCCATGCCGTATTCTGCCGCGTCCTCAAATAATGAGTTGCCCCATGCAGGCCCGTGTCCGTTTGCGTCTACAGTGTAAGGCATTGAAGGAGCAGATCCGCCCCAGATTGATGAACAGCCTGTTGCATTTGCTACGATCATTCTTGAGCCGAATAACTGAGTGATTAATTTAGCATATGGAGTCTCACCGCAGCCAGCACATGCACCGCTGAATTCAAATAATGGCCTCTGGAACTGTGAGCCTTTAACTGTGAATTTATCGCCCGCGTCTGTCTTGTCTGCAACTTCCTCAAATGCAAATGTCCAGTTAGGAATCTGTGCGCTTTGTGTAGCAGTCGGCTTCATTTCGAGAGCTTTAACAGGGCAGATATCCGCGCAATTTCCGCAGCCTAAGCAGTCAAGTACATCAACCTGCATCTTATATTTATAATCTGAAGGTTTCGGCTTTGTGTCGACGGCTCCAAAATTTTCGGGCATGATTGCCTGCTCTTCTGCATCAAGTAAGAACGGACGAATAGCAGCGTGCGGACATACCATTGAGCATTGATTACACTGTATACACTTTGCGCCGTTCCATTCGGGGACATTGACAGCGACTCCGCGTTTCTCGTATTTGCTTGTGCCTGCCGGGAAGTGGCCGTCCTCGTAACCGTCAACAAATGCGCTCGCAGGAAGTGTATTTCCTTTCTGGGCGTTGATTGTGTCAACCTGATAGCTGATGAATTCGGGAATCTCTGAAGGAAGGCCGGGTCTCTTGTGTGCTTTCTCTTCGGCTGTCTTCCATGATTCGGGGACTTTGATTTCAACTAATCCCGCGAGTCCTGCGTCAACAGCTGAATAATTTTTCTGTACAACGTCTTCACCCTTTGCGCCGTATGAATGTACAATTGCTTCCTTCATGAATTTAACTGCGTCATCAATCGGAATAACATTCGCCAGTTTGAAGAAAGCAGCCTGCATTATTGTATTCGTCCTGCTTCCGAGTCCGAGCTTCTGAGCCTCGTCAACAGCGTTAATGATATAGAATTTGCAGCCGAGATTTGCAAGTTTGCGCTTTAATGACGCGGGTAAATGCTCCTCAAGTGCTTCAAGAGTCATCCACTGGGTATTAAGTAAGAACGTGCCGCCCTCTTTCATGCCGTGAAGTAAATCATATTGATTCACATATTCCTGTTTATGGCATGCGATAAAATCTGCGTTGTCTATTAAATATGTAGACTTAATCGGGGATTTGCCAAAGCGTAAATGCGACATTGTGATACCGCCGGACTTTTTCGAGTCATAATCAAAATAGCCCTGTGCATACATGTCAGTATGATCGCCGATAATTTTAATGCTGTTCTTGTTAGCTCCGACTGTGCCGTCACTGCCGAGTCCCCAGAATTTACAGCAGACTGTACCCTCTGCATTTGCGTTAATGTGTTCGGTGGGAATAAGTGAAGAGTCATTAACATCGTCGATGATTCCAAGTGTGAAATTATTTCGCGGCTCAAAGAGTTTCAAGTTATCAAAGCAGGCTTTAAGATCGCTGGGCGTTGTATCTTTTGAGCCGAGTCCATAACGTCCGCCGACAATTATAGGAGCTTTGCAATTTCCGGCAAATAATGAGCAGACATCTTCATATAACGGGCCTCCGAGTGCGCCGACTTCTTTAACTCTGTCAAGTACTGCGATTGCTTTAACAGTTGCAGGTAATGCCCTGAAGAAATATTTTGGTGAGAACGGCCTGTATAAATGGACTTCAACGACTCCTACTTTTTCGCCGCGCGCGTTGAGATAGTCAACAGTCTCTTCAATTGCCTGACATACTGAACCCATAGCTACTATTACTCTCTCAGCGTCAGGAGCTCCGTAATAATTAAACGGGTGATATTCACGTCCGCAAATTCCGCAAATGTCCTTCATGTAACCTGCAACGATGTCGGGTACTTTGTCATAGAAGGGCTGTGATGCTTCTTTTGCTTGGAAGAAAATATCAGGGTTCTGCGCTGTGCCTTTAGTATATGGCTTCTCAGGTCTCATTGAGCGGTCTCTAAAAGCTGCTATTGCGTCATAGTCAACTAATTTTGCGAGATCTGCATAATCAAACGCGTCAACTTTCTGAATCTCGTGTGAAGTCCTGAATCCATCAAAGAAATTCAAAACGGGAACGCTTGATTTAATTGCCGTTAAATGGGCGACTGCTGCCATGTCGTGGGCTTCCTGAACTGAACCGCCGGCAATCATAGTAAATCCTGTCATTCTTGTTGACATTACATCGCTGTGATCTCCGAAAATTGAGAGTGCGTGCATTGCAATGGCTCTAGCTGTTACATGGAACACGCCCGGTAATAATTCGCCCGCGATTTTGTACATATTAGGAATCATGAGTAATAATCCCTGTGATGCTGTGTAAGTGCTTGCGAGTGCTCCTGCTGATACTGCACCATGACAGGCTCCTGCTGCTCCTGCTTCACTCTGCATTTCAGTTACTTTCACAGTATGACCGAAAATATTTTTGCGGCCGTGTGCTGCCCATTCGTCAATATGTTCGGGCATAGGTGATGAAGGTGTAATCGGGTAAATTGTTGCCATCTCGGAAAAAGCATAAGCACCGTGGGCTACTGCTTCATTTCCGTCCATAGTTTTCCAGTTTCGTTTTGCCATTAGTGAAAAACCCCTCCTCAGAATATATAAAAATTGTATGAAATTTATTTGTGCTATGATTTTACTACAATTACATGAATAATAAAATAAATTATAA
>JAFSWW010000107.1 GCA_017444345.1 Synergistaceae bacterium
TCACGAACAGGACGCAAAATTTTTATCATACTTCTTTCAATCTGATATATTTTACAAGCAAAAAAGAAAACTTGCTTACGGTGTGAAGGTTACAGAAGTAAGGCCGATTACATTAAATGATGTAATTATCCCCCTCCCGCCCATAGACGAACAAAAACGAATCAGCGCAATACTTGATAAATTTGACTCACTCTGCAATGATATAACTTCAGGAATTCCCGCAGAGATAAACGCCCGGCGCAAACAATATGAATATTACCGTGATAAACTATTGACTTTCAAGCAAAAAAATTTATAACAGGAGCGGAAAAATTTCGATGTCATGCAATATAATAGCCGAATCAAATAAAGATACAGTCATAGCAGAGTACACGCCGGAGCCTAGAAACTCTACAGCTTTTCAGACTGAGGCCGAACTTGAACGCGAATTTATTAGACTCTTATGCGAACAGGGTTATAATTATTTGCAAATTCACTCGGAGAAAGATTTATTAATTAATCTGCGCGCCCAGCTTGAAAAGTTAAATCACTACAAATTCAGCGACTCGGAATGGGATAATTTTTTCAAGTCCGTTATTTCCTCACAGACTGACAGCAAGACGGCCAAGACTGAACGAATACAAGAAAATTTTATACATGCAATCAAGCGCGATGACGGGACGACTCAAAATATTATGTTAATCAACAAAGAAAATATACACGAAAATATTTTACAAGTCATAAATCAGTACTCAGTCAGCAAAACTGAAGACGCAAAAAATAGTAACCGCTATGATGTTACAATTTTAGTAAACGGCCTGCCTCTCGTTCATATTGAATTAAAGCGCAGGGGGGTGGCAATCCGTGAAGCATTTAATCAGATCGACCGCTATAAACGTGAATCTTTCGGAGCGGGCTATAAATTATTTGATTACGTACAAATTTTTGTTATATCAAACGGGACTGACACGAAATATTATGCGAATACTACACGTTTTGACAAGAGTCATTCAAGTTTTGATTTTACTTCATACTGGGCGGACGCGGGAAATAAAAATATTCATGACTTAATAGACTTTACGAAAACTTTTTTTGCTAGACATACTATTTTGAATGTGTTGACAAAATACTGCGTGTTCACGAGCGAGCAAAAATTAATGGTAATGAGGCCTTATCAAATCACAGCGACGGAGCGAATAATTAATAAAATCAAATGCGCGAATAATTATAAACGTTACGGGACTATCAAAGCGGGCGGCTATATTTGGCACACGACGGGATCGGGGAAGACTCTGACATCATTTAAGACTGCGATAATTGCTGCAAATTTAGATTTTATTGACAAAGTATTATTTGTAGTTGACCGCAAGGATTTAGACACTCAGACAATGAACGAGTACAATAAATATAAAGAGGGCGCGGCAAACAGTAACAGCTCGACGAGAATTTTACAGGCTCAATTGAGTGACTCAAGCGCGAAAATAATAATCACGACGATTCAGAAATTAGCTATATTTATACGCAAAAATAAATCTCATTCAGTATATAATAAACACGTTGTAATAATATTTGACGAGTGCCACCGGAGTCAATTCGGGGATATGCACAGGGCGATAATAAAAACTTTCAAGAATTATTATATATTCGGCTTTACAGGCACGCCCATTTTTGCGGAGAATTCAGGAAATAATAATAAAGCTGCTCCATTTTTTACGACTGATTTAACATTCGGGGATAAAATTCACGCGTATACGATTTTGAATGCTATTCAGGATAAAAACGTGCTGCCGTTCAGAGTTTATTATTATTCGACAATGCACAAGAAAGAAAATATAATTGATGAACTTGTTCACGATATAGACAGGGAGAAGGCTTATAACGCGCCTGAAAGAATTTCGCAGATCGTAAAATATGTAATTGAACACTTCAACGAACAGACTCGACACCGTGAATTTAATTCAATATTTGCGGCTTCGTCGATAAATGCGGCAATGCTTTATTATAACGAGTTCAAGAAACAGGCCGGGACAAATTTAAAAGTTGCAATTATATACAGTTATTCAGTAAATAATGAGGAGAATTCAGAGAGCACGGCGGAGCTTGATAATGAACAGCGCGAATTACTTGAGACGGCAATAAAAGATTATAACTCAATGTTCAGCACAAATTATGACACGTCGAGCGAAAAATTTCAGAATTATTATAAAGATGTCTCAATGCGCACAAAGAATCGCGAAATTGATATATTAATCGTTGTAAATATGTTCTTGACGGGATTCGACGCGCAGAAATTAAATACTTTATGGGTAGACAAA
>JAFSWW010000108.1 GCA_017444345.1 Synergistaceae bacterium
AAAACAGTGGCGAGGCATTGCAACCCGTTACGCTAAAAAATCATCGTCATTCATAGCTTCAGTTCAGATATGTGCAATGTTTATGTGGCTTTATATATTATGACGACACCGTCTAGAGATCTTACAAGTCCATTAAGCCTCCTCCTGTGTCATTCTAGATAAATCTAGCTGAGAAACTATTTGTTCGATAATAGCATCCTTTGGTTCAAGTTCATGCTTCTTGTTCATTACTATTTAGTCCTCCGTTTTTATAGTTTTTCCCATTTACACAAACTATTTTATAATCCCGTTTTTTGCTGATGCCAAGCTGAGTTATATCGTTTTTGGATGTGTAAAGTCGGATAGTTTTCGAGCTTTAATAAAAGCCTGTGTGATTGTGATAAGAATAGTTTTTATTTGGCTATTATCCAGTTTATTTTTACAAATCCTACTTTGGGCAGCTTTAACCTTTTATTCTCTATTCTTATACTCCCATTTTGATTATTCGTTGTATAACGCATTCGGCTATTTTTCTTGCTCTTGAACTTAGGAAAGCCCGAACGTTTTAGCAAACATTATTACTTGCTCTTGATTAGGATATATTCTGAATTTATATGCCCTATTCATGCTTAATACCTTGCTTCTCAATATATTGCCTTATTATTTCGATTGGTGCTCCTCTCCTTCCACAATTTTTACGAACACTAGGAAATTTTTTCTTTATTAGTCTTGATGAAGCACTCTTAACTGAAGTTTATAGTACTAGACAAATTTATAGAGATTATAATATAGTATATAAACTTGATGCAGCAAATCATATAATTATTCAGGACAAATTACTTTAAAATTTTGAATTTGCAAAAATGGGACTTATCACAATAACATTGAATGCCGCTGTTTTTGATCCAATAAAATGAAAAATCATCCCAGCAGCAGTTAAGTAAATGACTGATAAAAATTTTCTATAAATTTATTAATTTACACTAACTTGCAATATGTGATAGGATACTCAATCCTGCCAAAGCACCTATTACAAAAATTATTGTACCTGAAATTAATAGCCCTATATGAGCATGCTTTTCAAGAATTATTTTACTTGACGAGTCATAATATAAATTCATTTTGTCGCCCACTTTAAAAGTATTCTTGCCGCTTGAGTTAATTTTGCATTTCCTAGTATATTCGCGCCCGTCAATCTCATATTTTACAATGGGATAATATGTAAATTTCGCAGCCTTCCAAATTTTTGTCTGCTTTGATAGTTGCCGAGTAAAAATTTCTATGATTTCAGCTTGAATAACTTGCAAATTTCTTTTTTTGAGCGAGAAATAATTATATATCAGACTAATCCCCGCGCCTATTAATATTATTGTCAAGCATGTCATAGCCTCGACTTCACGTTTTTGATTCTCGAAAAGTGTCAGCAAAATTAACAAAGCCCCTCCGAACATCATAACAAGAGGGTGGAAAATTCCCGCTTCTTCACGGAGATAATATTTATTTACTTTCCGATTCTTGAGCCAATTTTCAACCTGAACAGAGCCGACGAGAAATATAATTATTCCCGGAACATAAGGCAAAACATGTGATAAATCAAAATTTTCCATGATCAATTAATTAATTATTTCTAGAATTTGAGTTAATGAGCTTATTTGCTGAATATCTCCGCTTAACTGATTATTTTTCCTGTTGACGAGTAAAGCACTCATACCGAAATTTTTTGCGCCCTCGTAATCTTTTCGCAGATCATCACCGACAAATAAACATTCTGACTTTGAGCAGCCCGCTTTATCTAGGCACAATTGAAATATTTTAGCTGATGGCTTCTCTTCGCCGGCCTCTTCACTTGTTACTATGAAGTCTATAAATTGCAAAATATTCATCTTCTCAAGTTTCTTAAATTGAATATAAGTTGTCATATCAGAACCGACTCCGATTCTAATTTTATGTGATTTAAGAGTAGATATTACATCAAAGACTTCATCATAGGGCCGTAAATTTTCAAGCATTGTAGACCAGTAAAGCTCGACCATTTCAACAGCGTGAGGGAAGAGAGGCAGGTTAGAACGTTCAAGCATTTTTTTGTAGCGCAAAATTCTAGACCTGCAGCTTCCGTTATATCCCATTTGTGAAAAAATTTCATGTTGGGCTGCCAAATGACTCTCGTTGAAAGTTTCAGCAGTCCAAGCAAAATTTTTATACGCGTATTCTCTGAGTTTGTCTAAAGCAAGCCCGTTACAATACGCAAAATCATAAAGCGTGTTATCTATATCAAATATTACGCTTTTAAACGAGTCCGACATGCAAAAATTTTATTAATCAAGGAGTCCCGCGTCTTTTAAGGCTGACTCGATTTCTTTGTCCGACATGACATTTTTCAGAGTGATTAAAGTCGTCTTTGAAGTGTCTATACCGTCAAAAGTTTTCGCAAAAGGTTTCGCGCAAAGTACTACATCATAGCCCGATGCCGCGCTTTTACCCTCAGAGACTGCACAATGACTTATTGCCGCCGGTTTAATATTGTTCCTCGTCATAACTTTCTTGATCGCGTTCTCCATAAGTAAAGAAGATCCCGCACCGTTCGCACAGCAGGCTAATAATTTCTTTCCGTCAAGTTTTGCCATAATAAAATTTCAAGTCCTTTCAAGATATTATTATTTTATGGTAAAAATTTTATTTCTTGTTCTTCTTCTCTGCAATATAAGCCTTATATGCTTCGTAATCTTCAGTGATTAAGAAATAGCCTTTACGATCCATTAAGTACTCAATTTGAGGAATCGCAAGAAGAACTAACACGACAATAGCAACTCCGATATATCCGGAATAATGCATAACCCATGTAAACGCCGGCCAGACTGTATCCCAGTCAAACATGCCGAGATAACCGCCGTAATTTGCAAGTCCTACCCAGCCAGCTATTAAAGCCGCTCCGAATACCTGAATCAATCCTGAAATAAACGGAATAATCAAGCAGGCTTTAAGTCCGCCCTTCTCGTTCGCAACAAGTCCTATAGTCGCATTGTCAAAGAATACAGGAACGAATCCGCAAATTATAATAGTCGGTGAACCTGAGAATATAAGAATTAATATCGCTGTAATCTGCCCTAATAAACCAGCTAAGAAACCGAATGTAACAGCGTTTGAATCTCCAAATCCGTAACAGACTGCGCAGTCGACTCCGGGAATTGATGACGGCAATAATTTATCTGCAATTCCTTGGAATGATGCTGTCAACTCTGTAACAAATGTTCTGACACCTAACTGTAATATTGCGAGATAAACTGCGAACTGTAACGAGGTATTAAAGCAATAGAACGCAAAATTCATGCTTTCTTTAATATGACCCTTTGCAACAAAGAACGGCTTGCCGATAACTGCCATAATAATTCCAAAGAATACAGTCATTAATATTGCAGTACAGACCATGTTCTCATTAAAGATTGAGAAGAAGCCGGGCATTTCGAGGTCGCCGACTTTCTTAACTTCACGCTTCCCGCCTCTATCTCCGAAAAGTTTATCAGCGAGCCAATATCCGAATCTTATTCCGAACATTTGCTGATGTGCGATTGCAAAGCCTGCCCCGTCCGTTAATTCCTGCATGGGCTTGACTGTCAAGTTTGAACCGACCGCCCAATATGCGCCCAAAATTACAGACATTACGATCATCAAATATAAATCATTGCTTCTGAGTGCAGGAAGTGCGAACATTATGAGCCAGTAAGCTGTTGCAGCCTGCTGAACTTGTACATGTCCGGTCGTGAAAAGTGTTCGGCATTTCGTGATTTTGTTAAATCTCACAAGCAAAATATTAACGATAAAAGCAATTATAACAGCGTCATGACCTGTGAAAAGCCTTTACCGAAAACTTCTTCAACTCCTGCTGTAACTGCATTCTGGCCGTAATATGGATCAATTACGCAAGCTGTAAGATTAAATCTTTCTTTGAGTCCTGCAAGAATAGGACGGAAATTTCCGACTAAGCCGCCCGAACCTGCATTTAATATTAACATTCCGATAATAGCCTTCAAAGTTCCTGCGAGAGTGTCATACCACTTTTTACCCATTAAACAATAGCCGAGCAGTGTCAAGAAGCCGACCATGTAGGGAGCCTGCTGCAATATATAAGTCGCAAAGAAAGTCCAAATCTCATTTAATATAAACATTGTGAGTGATTTCCTTTCGTAAAAATTATAAATTAATCTTCTTCTTCACATGGATATTTCATTTCTGCCTCTAAAATATCCTCCGGAGTCTTCGCTTCAACAAGAGCATCAAGTAATTCTTCATTCTGAAATATATTCGCTAATTGTTGAATGTTATTCATGTGTTCTGTAGGATTTGCTGAGCATAGAGTAAAGAATAAATTTGCTTCTTTCTTTTCTCCGTCCTCATCAGTCCCAAAATCAATTAAATTTTTGCAGACCATGAAACCTATACCAGTTTTATAAACTCCCTCGGCGTTCTCTGTTGTGTGAGGCATGGCGACATTGTGCTCGAATACCATGTAAGGGCCGTATTTCTCTATACATGCTATAATTTGCTTGTAAAAATCTTCTGAAACGCTGCCGTCAGCAATTAAACTTTCAGTACTGATCTTTACTGCTTCCTGCCAAGTTAAGCCAGCGCCGTCAATGAATTTATAGTGTTTCTTCTCGACAATATCCTGTAAAACCGTTGACATTTGCAAATCTCCTTATAAGCACGAACGATAGGGAATATTCTGCGGAGCCTCAAAGCAGTCCTCAAATCCCCGTCTGTGATGATAATAAATTTTATCTTTATCCTGGGGATATGTATATTTGCCGCCGACCTGCCAGAAAAACGGATGGAATTTATATTCGTTGCGATCCTTCTTGAAATCGTACATTAATTTGATTTCTTCGCAATCAGCTTGGAAATTTGTCCATACGTCCCAGTGAATCGGAATGACGACTTTGCAGCGAAGATTTTCGGCCATTCTCAAAACATCGATCGAGGTCATTTTGTCCTGCATACCGATGGGATTTTCACCGAATGAGCCAAAAGCAACGTCAATATCATGATCCTTGCCGTGTTTTGCGAAATAAATCGAGAAATGAGAGTCTCCAGAATGATAAATATTTCCGCCCGGAGTCTTCACAAGATAATTAACTGCTTTCTCGTCCATATCAGTCGGACATTTTCCGGTTAATTCTTCACGATCGGGGCCAGTTGAGTCCGTTGTTACAATACAAGTTCTGTCAAAGCTGTCAAGACAAACTATTTCGATATCCTTAATCTTGATAATGTCGCCGGGCTTGACGATTTTGCAGCGGTCTTCAGGGACTCCCCATTTTACCCAAGTCTCAACCGATTTTAACGGGCCTATAAATGGGACGGGAATTTCTTTTCCGTTCTCGTCAGTTGTCATCATGTTGCTTTGAAGGACATGGGCCGCCCACTCTGCTGACATGTGATCTTGATGATAATGAGTTGCTAAGACTGCATCAACTTGCTTGAAAGCGAAAGGATCAATCACAAAAGGTACATTGCGTAAATTTGGCTGCATCGCTCGGCCGCCGCACATGTTGGCCATTTGATGACCTACTGCCATTTTTCCGTTGCCGTGAGTTCTCTTACCGTTGCCGCACCATAAATCAATCGTGATATTTGCTCCGCCCGGAGTCTTGAACCAGATTCCAGTGCAGCCGAGCCACCACATTGCGACATTGCCCGGAGCTACTACTTCATTCTCAATGTCTTCAACGAGCCACGTCCCCCATTCAGGAAATGTGCTCATTATCCATTTTTCACGAGTCATTTCTGATACTTTACTCAATTTAAAGCCTCCCTTATAATGTAAAAATTTTTTATTGAAAAATGCTGTAAATATTATAGAATATATACTAAATACTAGCAAAAATCAAATTTTATGAGAAAGGAGTTTTTTTTCATGAAACCATATTCAATAGGATTATATGAGAAAGCTATGCCAGAGTCTCTCTCATGGAAAGAAAAATTATTGTGTGCTAAAGAATGCGGATATGATTTTGTAGAAATAAGCATTGACGAGACCGACAAAAAACTTTCTCGCCTTGAATGGTCAAAAGATGAACGACTAGAATTAGTTAATCTCATGAAAGAAATTAATATACCGATTCGCTCGATGTGTCTTTCAGGACATAGAAAATATCCATTTGGCGCGTCTGATCCTGAAGTCAGGAAAAGAAGTCTCGAAATTATGGAGAAAGCCGTAATCTTAGCTGATGATTTAGGAGTCAGAATAATTCAACTCGCAGGCTATGATGTTTATTACGAGAAAAGCAGCGAAGAGAGCGAAAAATTTTTCCGTGAGAATCTAGCAAAGGCAACTTTAATGGCAGCTGCTAAAGGTGTATTACTCGGCTTTGAGACTATGGAGACAGAGTTCATGAACACTACAGAAAAATCAATGAAGTATGTAAACTTGATTAACAGCCCATATTTAGGAGTTTATCCCGACGCAGGAAATTTGACGAATGCCGCAAAAACTTATGGAACGAGCGTTCTCGGTGATCTTGAGACAGGAAGAGGTCATATTATCGCTCTTCACCTGAAAGAAACTCTACCCGGAAAATTTAGGGAGATTCCATTTTTGACCGGACATGTAGATTTTGACGCTGTTATAAACAAGGCTTGGGATATGGGCATTAGGCGTTTTGTTACAGAAATGTGGGACGTTGGCAATACAAGCTGGAAAGATGACATAATATTTGCCTGCTCAAAGATGTCGGAAAAAATTAATAAAGTAGTACATAAATAGGAAGGAAGTTATTTTTTTATGAAAGTTTCAAAAAAGGTCATTGCTAAGTTAAATAAATGTTACGCTATAACAAGTTTAAATTTTAAGGGCAATAATTGTTTTGTTGTAGCAGCTGAAAAAAGTGATCCTTGTTATTTATTCTCTGAGAGCGGCGAACTTCTCGAAACAGTTTGGGAAAAACCGGGCGGAATTATGACAATGACTCCCGTTCCAAATTCAGACGGTCAATTTTTATCAACACATGAATTTTTCTCGCCTAATAATTCAGCAAATGCAAGAATCGTTATAGCTACTCCAAAATCAAAAAATAATTGGGAGATCAGAACGCTTTGTAAAATTCCCTTTGTGCATAGATTCGGAATTCTGAACAGAGCCGGAATTAATTATATTATTGCGTGTGCTTTGAAGACCGGCCATGAATATAAAGACGACTGGCGATTTAAGGGAGCATGTTTCGGGGCTGTATTGCCTGAAGATTTATCGGGTTTTAACGATTCTAATATGCTCAAAATGGATTTAATATGTGAGGACATGTTAAAGAATCACGGTTACTGCAAAATTTCTCACGGCGGCCATGATTCAGCACTCGTAGCATGTGAAGAAGGTACTTTCTTAATTTCGCCTCCTGCTGTACTGGGTTCAAACTGGGAAGTCGAACAAATTAGCTCAATTCCTTCGAGTGATTCGATTCTGATGGACTTTGACGGCGATGGAAAATTAGAATTAGGCTGCATTTCTCCATTTCACGGAAATTCTTTAACTATTTTCCATCTTGATGAGTTCGGAAATTATATCCCTCAATGGAAATATTCACGTCCTGAGAAAGAAACAGAAATGATCCACGCGACATGGCCTTGTGAACTCTTAGGCAAACCGACTTGGATTGTAGGCTGGAGAAAAGGAACTAAGAAAACTATCGCTATTACTTGGGATAATGAGGCCGGAGATTATAAGACAGATATTATTGACGAAAACACCGGATGTGCTAATGCTATGCATTTCAAGAATTCAGAGGGGCAAGACGTTATTGTCGCAACTAATAGGGAGATTGACGAAGTAGC
Organism: Synergistaceae bacterium; assembly: GCA_017444345.1. NCBI lineage: Bacteria > Thermotogati > Synergistota > Synergistia > Synergistales > Synergistaceae > Synergistaceae bacterium. The sequence goes on from JAFSWW010000108.1 coordinate 7,801, forward strand.
AATGTATACAATTACTGAATAACTTTAATTTCTAGTCAATGCTAAAAAATTATAATGCAGTTCTCGAAATTTTACCGGGGAGCTGCATATTTTTATAATATCTTCATTCATGACTGCAATATTTCCGGCTCGACAAAAAAGGCGGATATTGAGTCTAGAAAAAATGTATAACAAGTATTGTTATTTAACATTTTTTACTTGATAGGACATTATTTTTCCTATAAAATAAAAACAATCATAGAAAAATTTTACAATTATTTTGGGCCATATTAGAAAAAATATCTGCGGAGTCTTATTATATGAGGAGGTGAATTTCTCTATTAAGCAAGTTCCCGAAATAATATTTCATGTGATTTTAATGTTCTTTCACCGCAGGAAAGTCATTGTATCATAAAATTTAATTTATAGGAGGTTTTCTTTGAATGAGTACTAGATTTAAGAAGGTTATTGCTTTCATGGCAGCGGCAATTATGATAATGAACTTTGCAACAGTAGTATTTGCTGCTAGAGAAGATCCTGCGAGACAGAAGGCAGTGGCTGCTAACAGCAGCAAAAAACGTATTGACATTTACGGCGGTGCTCCGGTAAAAATTGCTTACATTGCCCACGATATAGGAACTCCCAACAATCAAGGCTGGAAAGAGGGAATCGAGCGCGAGTGTGCTTCATGGTCAAACATCAAAGTAGATTCTTACAGCGCGGAAGAGTCAGCAGAGAAACAAGTTCAGATTATGACAGACTGCATCAATCAGGGCTATAATGCGATAATCCTTCAGTGTTCAGACGGTACGGCACTTGCTCCTTCTGTTAGACAAGCTGAAGAGGCGGGAATTCCTGTTATAACTCTGAATCTTGATTGTGCCAGCGATACAGTACACAGCGCACTCGTTATGGCAGTTGACTATGACGCGGGACGTATGGCTGCCGATAAAATGGCTGAACAGTTAAAGGGAGAAGGCGACATTGCTATAATTCAGGGTGTGCCCGGTTTGACTCGTACTGACAATTTAGAGCAGGGCTTCCGTGATACAATTGCGAAATATCCTAAAATTAAAATTGTAGACGCTCAGACAGCATCATTCCAGAAAGATACAGCAATGACCGTTATGAATTCATTCTTACAGTCATATCCGGATCTGAAGGGAGTTTTTGCAATTAATGACGCTATGGCCGAGGGAGCTGCACTTGCCGCAGAATCAGCAAACAAGAAGGGCAAAATTTGTATCTGGGGTGCTGACGGCGAGAAAGATGCACTTGCTATGATTGAAAACGGTTCTATGGCTGGGACAATTTACACTAACAGCTGGGACGAGGGTTCAACGGCTGCGAAAATTGCACTTCTCATGATTGGCTCCGAATATAGTTACACTGTTTTAACGGAGACTCCGAAAGTCATCATGGAACCTATTGTTGTTACAGCTGAAAACGTTAGCTCAATAGCTCCGGCAGATCGTTGGTAAGATATTATTTGCAGGGTTGTCTAGCAGGCAGCCCTTTTCTTTTTACCTTTTCACTATATATAAAAGGAGGAAAAATATTTTGAAGCAGCTTAGTCAGACAGCAATGCGCCGGCTTATCTCTATTATCATGCTGGCGGTCTTAGTCTGTCTTTTTACTATACTGGCTGGGTATGGTCAGGGTAAATTTTTTAACTTTGCTAATCTGATCGAGGTTGTTCGTGATGCTTCGATTCCTGCAATTATCGGTGTTGGTGTAACATTTCTCATTATCACATCCGGTATTGATCTCTCTACAGGCAGCATGATGGCTCTTGTCGGCATGGTCATGGCTAATATTTATGAATATACTCTGTGGCCGTTCAAAGTAATGGTGTTATTCGGCCTGCTTACCGGATTATTTTGCGGTCTCATTAATGGGCTTATCGTCGCAAAATTGAATGTCCCTGAATTTATCGGCACTCTTGCTACAATGAGCATTTTCCGGGCAATGACTTATATTATTGCTATTCGTAATGTGAACGGAGTAATCAAGAGTCAAGCTATGAATCATTCCGAATATGTTTGGCTTGGTACAGGTGTCGGAAAATTTTATTATGTAATAATGGCAATGATTTTATTTATTGTAATAGGTCAGATTTTGCTGCGTTATACTCGTTACGGCACGAATCTTTATTCAGTGGGAGCAAATCGTAAAGCCGCCGTGTTGTCAGGTATAAATGTTGCTAAGACTCGTATAATTGCATATATGTTAACTGGCTTTTCTGTTGCGGTGGGTGCGGTTTTCACTACTGCGAGACTTCAGAGTGCTACTACTGCTATTGGTACAGATTTTGAATTCAGCCCTATTGCTGCTGCTGTAGTCGGGGGCGCGGCACTTTCCGGAGGGTCGGGCGATGTTATAGGGACTCTTATCGGAGCTTTATTCATGGCTACTTTAGAAAATGGAGTGCGTAAACTTGATATGAATACTTCATTTCAGTATATTATCAAGGGCGTTATAATTATTGCTGTTGTGATTTTCGACGCTACTTATAAATCCCGTATGGAACGAAAAGCGCGAGAACAGGGAGCAAAGGAGGGACTTGAGTAATGGCAGGAAATACAATTCTTGAAGCAAAAAATATTTATAAAAGTTTTTCCGGTGTCCCGGTACTTCAGGATGTACATTTTGAAGTTAAAGTCGGTGAAGTTCATGCTTTAATGGGCGAAAACGGAGCTGGAAAATCAACGCTCATAAAAATAGTAACGGGCGTTTACTCTAAAGACGAGGGTCAAATTTACTGGGAAGGCAAACCTGTAGAAATTAATAATTATCAGGACTGCCAGAAATTAGGGGTAGCTTGTATTTATCAGGAGTTATCAGTAATTCCCCCGCTTACAGTTGCACAAAATGTTTTCTTAGGCCGTGAACCTCGTAATGGCCCATTCATAAATTACAAGAAAATGAATGAAATGACTCAGGAGCTTATCGATAAATACCAGTTCCCGCTGAAACCTACTACAATTGTTGATAATCTCGGCATTGGTCAGCGTCAATTAATAGAGATACTCAAGGGGTTATCGCAAAATTCAAAGCTGCTCATCATGGACGAACCTACGGCCTCACTATCAGGCAAAGAAGCAGAAATGTTATTTCACATTATCCGGACTCTAAGAGAGCAAAGCGTTTCAATAATTTATATTTCTCACCGTTTGGAAGAAGTCTATATGCTTTCTGACAGACTCACGATATTGCGCGACGGTAAAAATGCGGCAGTTCTTGAGAAAGAAGAAATCATACCGGCTAAAGTTATCGAGACAATGATCGGCAAAGTTGTTGACGAGTCAGCGGGCTCTAAAAAAATGTTACACTCTGATGACAGCAAGCCCGTTCGCCTTGAAGTTAAGAATTTGACGGACAAGACAGATCGTTACCGCAATATCAGCTTCCAAGTACATAGCGGCGAAATATTAGGTTTAGGCGGACTTATCGGAGCGGGACGTACTGAAGTCGTGCGTGCAATTTACGGCGTTGATAAAGCAGCTTCGGGCGAGGTCATACTGGGCGGCAAAAAATTAAATCCGTCCCCTAAATCAAGCATTAAAGAAGGAATCGGCTTTGTCCCTGAAGATAGACGCAATCAAGGCTTTATCCCCCTGTTGTCTACTACAAAAAATGTCGCTCTGACAAATTACGATATTGTGAAAATTAATGGTGTAGCTATTTCTGACAGTGATGAGTTAGCAATGAGCAAGCGCGCTATTGAGACTATTGATATACGTCCTTCAGATCCTGATAAACAAGTCGGAGTCATGTCCGGCGGAAATCAGCAAAAAGTTGTTCTCGGCAAGTGGCTGATGAGAAATCTTAAGCTGTTAATTGTCGACGAACCTACTGCAGGTATAGACGTTGGAGCAAAGGACGAAATTTATTCGATCTTAGAGAGACTTGCTAATGAGGGAGTAGCTGTTATCGTTGTAACATCGGACTTGCAAGAATTATTGCGTGTTTCTCATAGAATTCTAGTAATGAGAAAAGGCAACATTGTCAAGGAATTTAAAAATGTCGAAGTCACCCAATCCATGGTGCTCGCTGCCGGTCAGGGTGTTCAGGAGGAGAAATAAATATGAACAAAATCAACTGGAGCAAGTATTCTAAGCCCATAATATTGCTGTGCTTTATTCTAGTTCTGTCGATTTTAAGGCCTAAAGCGTTTCTATCACTAAATAATTTCAGTAATGTGCTTTGGTCAGTGTCAGTTATTGGAATTATGGTAAGCGGCACAATATTTGTATTCTTAATGGGCGGTATTGATCTCTCAATCTCAACATTATGCGCTTTTACTGCTGTTGTAGTTGTTGAGGTGACTCACATGATGGGTGATACACAGTCAGCAGTAACTGCGGGTGTGATTGCTGCACTTTGTACCGGTGCTGCGGCGGGGCTGCTTCACGGCTTTATAATTACGACGTTCCATATTCCTGCATTCCTAGTAACATTTGCAAGTCAAAGTATTTTTCTTGGGCTGGCTATGGTCTTGACGAATAATAAAATTATAAGCTGTACAGTGCCTGCTTTTACTGCGATCGGCTCAATGAAAATTTTAGGATTCCCTATGCCTGTATATTTTATGCTGATTATTGCGGTTATAAGCTGGTTCTTGCTGCGTAAAACTGTATTCGGCCGCTATGTTTATGCAGTCGGGGGCAATCCTGTTGCTTCTGAAATTTCCGGCATAAACGTTAAAAAAATGACAATTATATGCTATATTTTGTCGGGACTTACTACTGCGCTTGGCGGTATTGTTTTAGCATCAATGACTCAGCAGGCTTCTTCTTCTTTGGGTTCAGGCTATACTAATGACGTAATCACGGCGGGAGTAATCGGCGGCGTTTCTCTATTAGGCGGTGAAGGTACAGTGCCCGGCGCAATTTTCGGAGCTGTCTTAATGGGACTCTTGAATAACGGTTTAAATCTTATGTCAGTGCCGTCTACTCATGCAGGGCTCGTGAAAGGTCTAGTTATAATTATAGCTGTTGCCTTTGACGCTATGCAGCACGCTGACCAGTCGAGAAAAAAAGCAAAAAAGGTAAAGTCTTAAGTGTCAGGGCATTCACTGAAGGGAGAATTTATAATTATGAAGAAAATTGACGCACATCTTCATCTTGCTAAAGTACTTGCTGGTTATTGTCGACGCGGTGAACTTCGTGCTATTGGAGGCGGAAAGGCTCAATGGGGGAGCGGTGAAGTCTTTCAACTTTTGCCGATTACTGGAGAATACGGAGACGAGAATTTTACAGCGGAACAGGCTTTATCTATCATGGATAAAAACGAGGTTGAACGCGCTGTCTTAATGAATGGCAGTATGTACGGCCTTCAAAATATTTATCACGAGGAAATTTTAGAGAAGTACCCGGATCGTTTTTGTCCTTCCTGCGAGGTTGACCCCTTTATGACAAATCACATGGAAGTATTGACACGCTTTTTTGAGGAGAAACATTTTCATTTAGCAAAATTTGAAGTCAGTTCCGGCGGTGGATTAATGGGCTGTCATGACGCTTTTGATCTCTCAGGGGATCGCATGATGGAAATTTACAAACTTGTCGAGAAATATAACGGAGTCGTTGCTCTTGACGTAGGAGATATTGACATGGAAAGCCACCAGACAGCCGCCCTCATGAGAATCGCCGACCGCTGCCCGGATTTGAAGCTGGTTATCTGTCATTTACTCGCACCTATGCGCACTAAAAAACGTGAATGGATAGCGGAACTTAATATGTTAAGTCAGGCTAATATCTGGTTTGACATTGCGGCAATGCCTAAAATTATGTCTCCGGATTCTTATCCATATTCAGAAACTATCAAGTATTTATCTGAGGCTGCCCATATCGTAGGCGTAAATAAATTAATGTGGGGTACTGATGCACCCTACGCAGCAACTCAAGACAGCTACGAACATTTGACGGATTATTTATTGAAATCTAATGAGTTCACACAAAAAGAACTTGAGGATATTTACTACAATAATGCTAAGGCCGTTTATTTTCCTGAAAAATAATTTTTGAATCAGGAATACAATTTCAGGGAGTTGTAACATGGTTGCGACTCCCTTTGTTTATATATTTTAGATCTTTACTTAATTACTAGAAAATATGGAATACGAGGTGATTCAATCAAGAAAAAGTTATTGTTGTTCACGGGATGCTATCCAAATATACACAACAAACTTGCCGATTCTTGCAAGTAATAATAATTTATATTGACATCGTGTTGTTGCAGTATATAATTTTTATGACTATAAATTTATAAGGAGGTTACAGACAATGCCAAGAGGCTCAATAGAATTAACAAATGCTCGCAAGGACGAAATTATAAATGCATGTGCATCTCTTTATGAGACTATGAGCTTCAAAGACATTACTATTAAGGAAATAGGTGAGCTTACAACTTTTAAGAGAGCGGCGATTTATAATTATTTCCAGACTAAAGAAGAAATTTTCCTTGCATTGCTTCAGCGAGAATATGACCTTTGGGCCGATGAATTAAATTCAATAACTGACAATCACGAGAGAATGACAGCTGATGAAATTGCACACGAGTTAGCTCATTCACTGGAAAAAAGACAACCAATGCTAAAACTTTTTTCGATGAATCATTTTGATATGGAAGCTAATAGTAGGCTTGAAAATCTCACAGAATTTAAGGCAGCTTATGGAAAATCAATTAATGCCGTTGAAAAATGTCTAGAAAAATTTTGTCTTGATATGTCAGGAAAAGACCGTCAAGATTTTATTTATTCCTTTTTCCCGTTTATATATGGAATTTATCCCTATACATTCGTTAGTGAAAAACAGCGTCAGGCAATGGAATCAGCAAATATAAATTATGTTTATCTCTCAATTTATGAAATCACTTATACATGTGTCAAAAAACTTTTAGGAGTTCAGCAATGAATATTGATTTTCATGCTCACCCAATCACAAAAATTTTTCGCGAAAATATCGAACTTCTTAAAATTGATCCGATTGAAGATGACGGATTCCCATTACCTCAATGGACTGTTGAATCTCATCTTGATTTTATGAATAATGCGGGAATTGATTATACTGTCCTGTCAGTCCCTCCGCCTCATGTTCACAATGGGAATGATAAGAAATCATGTGAGGCTGCTAGGAAAATAAATATAGACACGTCAGAAATTTGCAGAAAATATCCTGATAAATTCGGTTTTGCCGCTTGTATGCCTTTGCCGTGTGTTGATGGAGCAATCAAAGAAGCTGAATTTGCTTTTAATGAGCTTGGAGCTTTAGGTGTAAAACTTTCGACTAATAACAACGGAATTTATTTAGGCGATAAGATTTTAGATCCCTTTATGGCAAAATTAAACGAGAAAAATTCACTTGTAATAATTCATCCGTGCAGAGCAAGGCAGCGTCCCGAAAATGTCATTACAGGTAAAGTCGCAGCAATTTATGAATACCCGGCCGACATTACACGAGCTGTGTTAAACATGGCCGCTAATAAAATAATGACGAGATTCCCGAATATAAAATTTGTTGTGCCTCATAACGGTTCATTTTTACCGTATATGCTTTCAAGATTTTCGGGAGTGTCGGGGATTTTATCTTCTCTCGGAATGATGGACTCTGTAGATGTCAACAAGGAATTTGCGAATCTTTTTTTTGATATTGCCGGAGATCCTGAGCCTGCCGCACTCGATATGCTTTTAATGATAACTGATGATAAACATATTGTTTACGGGAGCGACTTTCCGCATTCACCTGCCAAAATTGTATTAAATAAAAAATTACACTTTGACAATAACGGAAAATATGACTCAATCAGACAAAAAATATATTCTGACAATGCTTTAAATCTTATAAAAGGAGGTCAATAAATGCAATGTATTAAACTTGGAAATTCAGAATTAAACGTGTCCCGTATTTGTCTCGGCTGTATGGGATTCGGCGATCCTTCAAGAGGTCAACACACATGGACAATTGACGAGGCACACACACGAGAAATTATAAAGCGCGCTATTGAACTCGGTATAAATTTTTTTGACACTGCTATTGCTTATCAAAGCGGGACAAGTGAGCAATACGTCGGGCGGACTCTTCGCGATTTTGCAAAACGTGATAATGTTATCTTAGCTACAAAATTTTTGCCGAGAACCCAAGACGAAATCGAAAATCATATCAGCGGACAAAAGCACATTGAAAATATGCTCAATACCAGCCTGAAAAATTTGGGAATGGATTATGTAGATTTATATATTTATCACATGTGGGACTGGCAGACAGATATTTATGATATTCTTGACGGGCTTAATAATGCTGTAAAATCTGGTAAAGTGCGTTATATAGGGATTTCAAATTGTTATGCGTGGCAGCTGGCAAAAGCTAATTTTATTGCAGAAAAAGAAGGCTTCCCAAAATTTTGGTGTTATCCTAATAAAGTGGACATAAAATATGGAAACTCGTTCAGCAAAATATAGTGATGACTTCAAAAGAGTCTCGTTAGTTATGTACGAAAACGGCAAATCGCAGTCTCAATTAGCTCGATAATATGGGGTCTCTTTAAGTGCCTTATTCAGATGGATTAAGCTTTTTTCTGAAGTTAAGCTTGACGATGAAACAATTATTAGTGCCAAGCAAATAAGAGAACTTCAAAAACGTAACTCTGCACTTGAGGAGGAGAATATAATATTAAAAAAATATTCACGCCACACTCAAGCAACGTTTAAACGCTGTTTATAAACTCCGGTGTGAACATAAAATTAAGACGTTATGCAGAGTTTTAAAAGTTAATCGCAGTTCTTATTATAAACATTTTTATTCTACAATTTCTAATAAACGTCTTGGAGTAAAGAAAATAAAAAAGCGTTGAGGTCGAATATGGTATAAACCTTAGTGTGGGAAGATTGTACTGCTTGAAATGTCTACTAAAAAGACTTCTTTACGCAGTTATAGAAAAAATAATAGAAATTCTGGAAGTAATGTTCTTAACCGTCAAATTAAGCCTAAGACTCTAAATTTAGCATGGATTAGCGATATTACATATATTTGTACTGTAAAAGGAATTTGTTATTTATGTGTAGTTATTGATTTATTCTCGCGAAAAGTAATTGCATGGAATGTGAATTCAAGGCAAAATACAAAATTAGTATATGATACTCTGCTTAAAGCATGAATTTACGTGGACATCCTGAAAGAGTATTATTTCATTCTGATCGCGGAACACAATATATTTCTGATGAATTCCGATAATTACTTGATAACATAAATTTT
>JAFSWW010000109.1 GCA_017444345.1 Synergistaceae bacterium
ACTAAATCAAATTAAATCTTGAATAACGGTGCAAGTACAAGAGCTACTACTGTCATTAACTTAATTAAAATATTCAGTGCCGGGCCCGCTGTATCTTTGAAGGGATCTCCTACTGTATCGCCCACAACTGCCGCCGCGTGATTCTGTGAGCCTTTGCCGTTGAAATGCCCCTCTTCGATATACTTTTTCGCGTTGTCCCATGCTCCGCCGGAATTTGCCATAAATAAAGCCATCATTACGCCCGTTACTATTGAGCCGCCAAGCAAGCCGCCTAAAGCCTCTTTACCGAGTATAAAGCCTACAAGAACAGGCACTAATATAGCCATAACTCCGGGAATAATCATTTGAGTCAATGCCGCATGAGTCGAAATTGATACACAGCGTTCATATTCGGGCTGGGCTGTACCTTCCATAATGCCGGCTATCTCGTGGAACTGTCTGCGGACTTCTTCAATCATTGAGCCTGCTGCTTTGCTTACTGCGTCAATCGATAACGAACAGAATACAAACGGGAGCATTCCGCCGATTAACATTCCGACTATTACATAAGGATTCATTATGTCAATTTTTTCAATATGTGCAGCCTGTGAATATGCCACGAATAAAGCAAGAGCCGTTAATGCCGCCGAACCTATTGCGAGCCCCTTACCCATTGCCGCCGTCGTGTTACCTATTGCGTCAAGATGATCCGTGATTTTGCGTACACCTTCAGGAAGTTTGCTCATTTCAGCAATTCCGCCCGCGTTGTCTGCTATTGGCCCATATGCGTCGACACTTAAAGAAATTCCCGTGATTGAAAGCATCCCGACCGCCGAGACTGCCACGCCGAACATTCCCGCAAGATAATAGCTGATTAGAGTAGCAAGGCAGATTAATAATACAGGAATTCCCACCGACATCATACCGAGTGAAAGCCCCGATAAAATAACCGTCGCTGTTCCCGTATTAGAAGACTCTGCTACACTCCTCACAAATCTATAATCGCCTGAAGTATAAATCTCTGTTACTATTCCGATCGCTATACCAGCAAGGACTCCCGACGTAACAGAAAGAAATACGCTGAAGGAATTTGCAAAGAAAAATAGAATGCTCAATATAAACGTGCCCGCAATCATTAAGCCGCCTGCTACAAATGTCCCTGTTCTGAGTGCAAATGCCGCGTCGCCGTCGTCTATTCTCTGAATGACTCCATCCATGCCCGGCAATTTACGCACAAATGATATTACAGTGTCAGAAAATGGAACTTTGCGAGAAATCATCATACAGCCGACTATTGACGAGAAAACACCCCATGCTGCTAAGAATAACGGGTAACCGATCCCCCAGAGTCCTAGAGCCTCGCCGCCCTGTGTGAATGAATATACTGCTCCGATTGCCATAGCTGCTAAGATTGAATTCACGTAGGACTCGAATAAATCCGCGCCCATTCCTGCAATATCGCCAACGTTGTCGCCGACGTTATCAGCTATGACTGCAGGATTTCTCGGATCATCTTCGGGGATTCCAGCTTCAACTTTTCCGACTAAATCAGCTCCCACGTCTGCAGCCTTTGTATAAATTCCGCCGCCTACACGTGCAAATAACGCGATTGAACTTGCACCCATTCCGAAAGCCGTCAAAGCCGTTACATCGTTCAGGAATAAATAAGCAACTGCCAAGCCCATGAGTCCGAGTCCTACAACGACCATTCCCACGATACTGCCGCCGGAAAAAGCAACTTCTAAAGCATTCCCCGCCGCACTCAAAACTGAATGACTCTCTTCAGGTGCCGGAGCTGTTACTGTTTCGGGTTCTGACTCTGTTATTTCTGATTTGTCGAGTTCAACGGATTTTTTTGCTGATTTCTTTGCGGGAGTCTCTGTTGAATCTTGAGGCATACCAGCTAAAGCCGCATAAGTCGTCCGCCCATTCGCCTGAGTAGCTACATACATCCCGATATAACCGGCTGTAGCACTGCACAAAGCTCCGAGAACAAATGCAAACGCCGCACCGAGTCCCAGTGCTGAGACAAGCAAAATCGCTACTACACCCACAAAAGGAGCAAGCCAAGTATATTCTTTCTTGAGAAATGCCATCGCGCCTTTGTGAATAATGTCAGAAAGTTCGGCGACTCGGGGATGATCAACGGGACTCTCTGAAAGTTTTTGATACACTGACCAAGCATAAAACCCGGCCAAGACTCCAAATACTAGAGTTATAAATACTAAGAATAGCCACATTGAAATTTTTACCTCCTGTTTATTTCAGAAAATTATGATTCATAAATTATAGCTTAAAAATTTATTTACACGAATATTTTATTAATATTTTGCTATACTTCTTAATAAATCATGACTCAAGGGGGCGCAAAAAATGTTAATCGTAATTATACAGTGTGAAGACGTAATTAAAAGATGTTCGGGCTTTCTTTGCATGAATGACTTTTACGAGAGAATTAATAAATTTGAGGGCTATTCACAAGAGACTCGTTGTATGACAATAACCTGCGGAGGTTGCTGCGGGAATTTATTGACTCCTAAACTTGAAAATCTAGGCATGAGACTCAAGAAAGCAGGCATAAATAAAGACGATGTAATTATTCATTTAGCGACCTGCATATGCTCTGAGAATTCACACAGACAGCCCTGTCCGTTCATAAATAGAATCAAGGCGTTATTGAATCGTAAAGGCTTTAATAATATTGTGTTAGGGACTCATATTTCAAAGAAGGCTCAAGCGAAAAGGGACGCAGGAATCTATAAAAACTGGCTGTAAAAAAATTTCTTCTTGCAATTTAACGAGAATGCTATAAAATTTGCGCGTTTTATTATTTATTAATTCATAACTGGAGGAATGTTGTATTGTGTCGTCGTCCCGGTCTTTTACTTTCGATTTCTGTACTTTGCATTAGCGCGCTTATAGTTACGTTCGGTGTTGTTGATATCGAACTCGAATCAGGTTCACATTTTGGGCTTGGTCTTCCTGCTCAAGTGCCGTTATTATTTGCTACGGTCTTTGCTGCTTTAGTCGGAGCGTTATATTTAAAACGTTCTTGGCAAGATTTAGAAAAGGGCATGGCTGGAGCTATTCAAGTTTCTATTCAGGCAATAGTAATATTAATTCTAGTAGGCTGTCTTGTCGGCTCATGGATTCAAAGCGGAGTAGTTGCGACAATGATTTATTACGGCCTCGAAGTAATGTCCCCTCGATATTTTTATCTAGCAACGTTAATAATTAGTGTAGTTGTTGCTCTTGCGACTGGGTGCTGCTGGACAACAAGTTCAACAGTCGGAGTCGCTTTAATCGGTATAAGCGCAGGTCTTGGCCTTCCTTTGCCGATAACTGCAGGCTTTGTAATATCAGGAGCATATTTCGGAGATAAAATCTCCCCGCTTTCTGATACAACGAATCTTGCTCCGGCGGTGGCCGGCAGTGAATTATTTGATCATGTCCGTGCAATGATTTGGACAACGGTGCCGACTCTTTTAATCACGGCTGTAATAGCTTTCATGATGGGAGACTCTGCGCAGGGTTCAGACGGCGGGCGAATCGCTTTAATTCAAAGCATGATGAGAGCAGAGTTTAATATTTCTTTATGGGCATTTATTCCGCCTATGATAATTCTTGTGATGGCAGCGTTAAAGATTCCTGCAATTCCGGGAATAGTCGCGGGCATTACTGGGAGTCTTGTATTATCGCTTGTCAGAGGCTCGACACCATTTGAGACAATGAACGTGTTATTTTCCGGATATGTGCCTGAACACTTAGCAAAATTTGCCGAAGCTGCTACACCTGAAGCAATGACAAGTAGAACAGGCTCATTTGAAGCGGCTTTCACGTCATCGGCTTTAACAGTAACACCTGAAATTTTCGCGAAAGTCGGCGGCCTTCTCACACAATTATTTACACGAGGCGGCATGACTTCAATGTTAGAGACTGTATGCTTGATAGTCGTAGCTTTATCACTGGGCGGCATTATGGAAGTCTGCGGATTTCTTGATGTAATTCTTGACGCTTTAATGAGACACGTTAAGACAGTTACAGGCATGATCGGATCAGTTCTTGCGTCTGCATTCATGGCAAATGTTTTCTTGAGCGAGCAGTATTTATCTATTATAGTTCCGGGTCGAATGTTCAAACGCGCATTTGATGAACGTAAATGGCCGAACGGGAAGAAATTAGCTCCTGTTATGTTATCGCGTTCACTTGAGGACAGCGGCACAATGACTTCTGTATTAGTTCCTTGGAACACTTGCGGCGTTTATGTCAGTTCAGTTTTAGGAGTGGCGACTCTTGATTATTTGCCATATTGCTTTATGAACTGGCTTAATCCCATTATAGCATTAATAATGACTTCTTTAGGGCTTGCAATTATCTGGAAAAATGACGAGGAGTCAGAGTCAGAAAATGTATTTGTCCCTGAAGGTGCAATTGCTGAATAAGTAAAAAAATTTGTCCCCTGTCATGAAAGGCAGGGGAATTTTGTTTTCTTGAATGGAGCTGAGGAGATTCGAACTCCCGGCCTCGACAATGCGAATGTCGCGCGCTCCCAACTGCGCTACAGCCCCGATAGAACGCAAAATATTTTATGCCCGTTAAACTTTTCTGTCAATATTCCCGAAAATGTATATATCTCTAAATTTATTTATACGCAAAAATTTTCACTCTTTACTCTTAAAGGAATGAGTTATAATGCAATATACATGGAGGTGCGTTAAAACATGATAATTCGACATAATCTTGCAGCTCTTACGGCGTTTAATAATATTGAGCACAACGCTGTAACAACTAAGAGAGCAGCGCAGGCACTAGCAACAGGGCAGCGCATAAATTCAGCAGCTGATGACGCAGCAGGACTCGCAATCAGTGAAAAAATGCGTTCACAAATTAACGGGCTTAATACTGCAATGAAGAACACTCAAGACGGGATTTCTTTACTTCAGACAGCAGAAGGAGCTTTAAGCAGCACTACATCAATTTTGCAAAGAATGCGCGAACTTTCTGTACAGGCTGCTAATGACACTCTGACAGGACAAGACAGAATTTATATTCAGGCCGAAATTGAACAGCTCAAGGACGAGATTAATAAAATATCCGGCACAACGCAATTTAACAAGAAAAAATTGTTAAACGGGGACTCGGCGGCTTTATGGTCAAGTTCAGATAATAATCTCAAGGCAATAATTAACGGCTCACTTGTTTCAACGGATCAATTCGGGCAGAAAATTAATCACGAGGGCAATTACAAAATTGAGATTACTTCAGATCCCGGTAAAGCTCAAGTCCAAAAAAGTAATATAATGCCGTTCTTAACTACAGAAAACAAAGACGAGACAATTACTTACACAAAAACTCACGTTGAAACGATAAGAACTTTCACCGAAGAGACAGTAACAATTACAGAAGAGAAAGAAATCAGCATAATTCTTGACGGCGGCGATAACGGCGAGGCTATAAGCAGCGTAAAAGAAGCTGATAATCTCGACGAAATAACAAGCGGGTGGGATTTCGATACATCTGCAAAGACACTCACAATAAAATCAGACGGCCTTTATCGCATAACAGCAACAAATTCAATGATTTCTACACAAAATAATATCGTAGTTGCTGCCGGTGTTAATGCTCAAATTTTCCTTGACGGCGTTAATATTAATACCAGTTCAGCAAACAAACCTGCATTTGAAATCGAACCGGGCGGAAAAGCTGAAATTTTTTTAGCAAATACTAATAGACTTAGGAGTGCTTCAGGCCGTGCAGGTATAGAAGTAAGAGGTGCCATGACAGATACGGACTCAATTGCTTCAGTAGTAATAAACAGCGCAAATTCTTCTAATAGTTCTTCTCTTGACGGTGTTCTTGAAGTTACAGGAGGTTACCAAGCAGCAGCAATCGGAGGTCCCGGCAATAATTCCCCGTACTCAAACGGCAGATCAGGCTCAATAGAGATAAACGGCGGAACAATTATAGCTACGGGCGGACAAGATGCAGCAGGAATAGGCGGAGGATATACTTCAGGTTACAACGGAGGCGGCACTATCACAATTAACGGCGGCGATGTTACAGCGATAAGCCCTCTTGATGCCGGTATAGGTACAGGATTACGCGGGAATTCTTCATCAGGAACAAATAACGATGGAACTGTAATAACAATTACGGGAGGCCGCATTAAGGCCAAAGGCGGATCTGGAGCTGGTGCTGGTATAGGCGGAGGACTTTATTTTGACAGCGGAGTTATTCAGATTAAATCAGGCATAACAATTATGACAGATATGCCGACAAATGATGCAGATTTTCTCACAAAAGCCGCACAAAAAGATGTCAGTACGTCAGGATCATTTGTATATGCTGTAATGGGTGCTACTTCTACTGCTGCAATAGGTCATGGAAAAAATGCTAAAGACACAGAAGGCGCAATAGATCTTCAAGCAAATATTTCTACACCTACCCCCCCGTCTGTGCCGTCTCTTCCTACAGCAGAAGTTACACAAACATCTGTAATTCTTCATGAAGAAGTCGAATATATTTATACATATGAAGAAATAACTTCAGAAGCTGAAACTGAGAATAAGACATATAATACTTTGCAGGAAATAAGCCAGTTCTATAATCCCAGCGGTGTATTCATAGCAGACCCCTATCAGACTATTACAATAACGCAGGGCAACGGCAAAAGCGCAGATGTTATATTATATTCCGGCGACACTTTGGAAGAAGCAGCCAAGAAAATTAATGACGCTATAGCAAACGATCTCGGACAAGGAAAATATACGGACGACGCGAGCCACTTTTGTAATTTGGCACATGGCATTAATAACACTTCCGAATCTGCCGCATTTTATGAATCGACGTATCAATACGATTATTTGAGTGATGATGACGACAATACGGAAGAGCAAGAAATTACCAGCTCTCAGCTAATAAAATCTACACTTGTAGTGCGTTCTGTTGTACCCGGTAAAGAAGGCGAGTTAAGTTTTTCAGGCAATGACGAAATTTTGAGGGCGTTAGGCTTTAACACGATTCAAGAGTCAACAGAGACTACTTACAGAGCTTCAATATATAATGCTCATTCGGGTGAAATGCTTGCGTCTGATATAAAAGTTACTGGAAATATAATTCACAGCGTCATAAATCCAAATGTAGATTTAGAATTTGACTCTATGCTGGGTATAGCTGCAACTTGGGACAATCAATCAAGAAGTTATAAGACAGTTAATACCGGCTCCTATTCAGGAAATATACACTTAGCTGATAATTCTATTAAGTTCCAAATCGGCGCAAACGAGAACGAAAATTTTATTATTGATCTCGGTAATATGTCATCCCACGCGCTTGGCCTTGACGGTGTTAATGCAGGAACTAGAGAAACTGCTTCACGGTCTATAACTATTATTGACGGGGCAATAGATAAAATCTCTACTCAGCGAGCAAAAATAGGAACTTATATTAACACGCTTGAACATTCTTTGGACGTTCTCACAACACAAAGCGCAAGTCTCACTAAATCACTTAGCATAATTAATGACGCTGATATGGCAAGGGAGACTCTAAAATTTGTCAAGATGAGCATAATAAATCAAACGGGAATAGCAGTTCTTTCACAAGCAAATTTAATCGCTGAAAATGTCTCAAATTTATTATAATTTACCGCAAAAATAAATTCCCCCTCACTCAATAACGCAGCAAGGGGGAATAATATTTAATTCTAGCTGTATAAACGCTCGACTGCTCCGTGTACTTCTTCTAATACTGCATTATATGCTTGACGGCGGCGGCCAAAACATACATCCATCTGCTCATAGAATGTAACACTCTCAAGTCCTACGAATCTTTGTGCAATTGCTTCAGCTGTCGGCATGTAACGAATCTTGCCGTCATACATTTTCACGACTGTAACACCGCTGACTCCCTCGTCAAGTAAGATAACTGCAGCTGCTCCGATTTGTTTGCCGAAATTTACGTCATATGCTGAAGTCGATCCGCTGCGGACTATATGACTCGGTATTACTTCGCGAATTTCCGGAATCTCGAACACTCCGGGAACATACATTCCTGAAGTCTTCATAAATTGCTTAATTTCGGGGTCATTGCGCATCATTTCTTCTAAAGTATCTTTAACGAATTTTCCTGCGCCTGCTAATTTTGGGTGTCCAAACGAGTCCGCCTGTGCTGCTCCGCCGTCTGAGAATAATTTGCCGTCCTCACCTCTTACACCTTCAGCGACTACTATTGTGTAAGTTCCTGCGTGAACGTCAGAATTAAGAATCCTGCGAATATAATAATGCTTTAAGTGATCATACACGGCGTTAAAATCTACGGGAACTTCAGGAATCAATATACAGTCAGCATCGGCAGCAATTCCGCCCCTGAAAGCTGTATGACCTGCATAACGTCCGAATACTTCAATTACCATGATTCTATTATGAGTCGTCCCTGTTGTCTTGAGATCGTCAACTATGCTGGCGATTTTGTTAATGGCCGAGTCGCCTCCGACTGAGTACGTTTGCAAATCTAAATCCATAGTCTTTGGAGCATGAACGCAGGGGATTCCATGTTCTGACAAGTCAACAACTACGCTGCCCGTGTCATCTCCGCCGGAAATTACGAGCCCGTTTAAATTGTGCTTGCGTAATCCCATCATGATTCTGTCATATTTGTCGGGGTCATTAATCTTTGAAATTTTGACTCTGCTGTGTCCCGCGTCGCTTCCTGCAAATGACGAATTTACATGATCGGTGCGTTCTTCGTCAAGTTCTACTAAGTGATCAAAATCTACAAGGTTATACAATCCTGCGTAACCGTTCGGAATCGTGTAAGTCCTGATCCCCCGCATTAATGCAGCCTTAGCCGCTCCCCTGATGACTGCATTGAGTCCGCCGCAGTCTCCGCCTGAAGTAATTATGCCGATGTTCTTCATGTTGCCTTTGTTATCCACGATAAAATTACTCTCCTTTTTTGTGTGAAAAATTTTCATGAACTCAAAGCTAATTATACAGTGATTCAAAAATTTTATGTAAAGAGTAAACCGCAAAATTTCTTATGACATTATAGAGAATTATATATAAAATATTTTCATTCATGGCAAAATTAATATATCTTTTAGGCAGTAATTCGGGACTTCTTGATAACAGCGGGGCAGCAAGTCAAGAATTTCCGGAAATAGCAATAAAATTTATTATTTATACTTTATTTATTTATTATTAAATATTTAAGTAGGAGGAAATTTTATCATGACAACAGGACCTGTATTAGGTGAATTCTTCGGCACTCTTGTTCTAGTAGTATTCGGTGACGGCAACGTCGCAAATCTCGTACTCAAAGACTCAAAAGCCAACGGCTCTAACTGGGTTCATATTTGCTGGGGCTGGGCTTGGGCGGTCGGTCTGGGAGTTTTCGCGGCAAATGCACTCGGAAGCGCACAGGCAGATTTGAATCCCGCTGTAACAGTTGCAAAGACTCTCGCTGGGATTTACGGTTCATGGGGTGAGGCTTGCAATATAATAATTGCTCAAATGATCGGCGGTTTCTGCGGTGCTGTTATAGTCTGGCTTGCATATCTTGATCACTGGGCCGGCTCGGATAAAAACGCAATGCTCGGAGTTTTCTGTACTGCTCCTAATAAAAGCGAATCAGACCGTAATCTCTGTTGCTGCTTCATAACTGAGGTAATTGCTACATTCTTCCTTGTTACGTTAATTATGTGCGTGTTCTCTGAAGGTGTTGCAACAAAATCAGGCTTCACACCCGGAGTCGGTACTTTCTTAGTTGCCGGTATAATTTACGGACTCGGTGCAGCACTGGGAGGCCCTACAGGTTACGCACTCAACCCCGCAAGAGACTTAAGCCCTAGAATCGCTCATTTTGTCCTGCCTATTCCCGGCAAGAGAGACTCGGACTGGGCTTATTCGTGGGTTCCTGTTTGCGGCCCGCTCGTAGGTGCTGTAGGAGCTTACTTCTTCTGCCATATGTTCGGCTTGATGTAAAAAATTTCTGCCCCCGCGCATTAATTAATTTTTCAGGAGTTATTACAATGTTATTTAAGTTATTCGGAAGCAAGAAAGAATCAAATAATAATACTCCGACAACCGCGCCAGAAATTAAACAGGAGGAAAAAATTTCAATGTCAATAAAAAAATATGTCGCAGCAATAGATCAAGGCACAACAAGCACGCGCTGTATGTTATTTGCGAAAGACGGCCGCCCGGTAGCTTCTCATCAAATGGAACATGAACAATTCTTCCCGAATCCCGGCTGGGTCGAGCATGACGCAATGGAAATTTGGAGCAGGACTCAAGACGTAATCAGGCAGGCACTAATGAAGGGTAATATCTCACCTGAAGAGATCGCCGCAGTGGGAATCACTAATCAGCGCGAGACTACAGTCGTATGGGAGAAAGCAACAGGCAAGCCCATTTATCACGCAATAGTCTGGCAGTGTACGAGGACTCAAGATTTCTGCACTGAATGGCTCAAGAAACCGGGCTGGGGTCAAAACGAGAAGGGCGAGGGCAAAGTCAAAGAAATAACGGGACTGCTCATAAATCCGTATTTTTCAGGGACAAAAATCCGCTGGATTCTCGACAATGTACCCGGCGCGCGAGAGAAAGCAGAGAAGGGCGAATTATTATTCGGCAACACTGATACTTGGCTTATATGGAACTTAACCGGCGGAGTCAACGGCGGAGTCCATGTTACGGACGTTTCTAATGCGTCTCGAACTCTTTTAATGAATATAGAGACTCTAAAATGGGACGAGACTATGCTAAAAGAGTTAAATATTCCCGAGTCAATGCTCCCTAAAATTATGCCTTCAAGCGCAGTATACGGCAGCACAACAAAATCTGGGCCGTTCGGTGCAGAGATTCCAGTCGCTGGAGATTTAGGAGATCAGCAGGCGGCGTTATTCGGTCAGGCTTGTTTGAGCGAGGGAGAAGCAAAGAATACTTACGGCACAGGCTGCTTTATGTTAATGAACATAGGAGATAAGCCGATTCCTTCTAAAAATGGATTATTGACGACCGCGTTTTATTCACGTGAACCGGGCAAATGTTATTATGCTCTTGAGGGCTCTATTGCGATTGCGGGGGCTGCTATTCAGTGGCTGCGTGATAATTTGAGACTCGTCGACGATGCACCTGTAACTGAATATTTTGCGGGTAAAGTTAAGGACTCGGGCGGAATTTATTTCGTTCCTGCATTCTCCGGACTCTTTGCTCCGTACTGGGACATGACAGCTCGCGGGGCAATTGTAGGACTCACGCGTTATATTCGTAAGGAGCATATTATACGCGCTACACTTGAGAGTCTTTGCTATCAGACAAGAGACGTTATCGAGGCAATGGAGAAAGACTCCGGCAAGAAATTAACGGCTCTGAAAGTTGACGGCGGAGCAGTAGTAAATAATTTGCTCATGCAGTTACAAGCTGATATACTCGGTGCTGAAGTTGTTAGACCTGTTGTAAACGAGACTACGGCATTAGGGGCAGCATATGCGGCAGGACTCGCTGTTGGATTCTGGAAAGATGAAGGCGACATCCGGGCGAACTGGGCAGAAGATCACAAATTTACGCCTGAACTCCCAGCGGACGAACGCGAGAAAGCATATAAAGGCTGGAAGAAAGCAATCGAGAAATCACGAGCTTGGACGGACTAATCTATAAATCTTGATTCAAGTCAATAAAGGCAGCTCCAAAAACGGGGCTGTCATTTTTTAGGCAGATAAACAGGGGAGGGAATAATTTTTTATGAATAATTATGACGTGATTATAATCGGCTCAGGCATAACGGGAGCTTCAATCGCCCGCGAACTCTCGAAATATAAATTAAATATTGCCGTGATCGATAAAGCCAGCGAACTTCCTTCAGGTGCCAGCCGTGCAAACTCTTCAATGATTCACGGGGGATTTGACGACGAACCCGGCACAGTTAAAGCAAAATTTTGTGTTCCCGGTAATAAATTATGGCATAAATTAAAATATGAGCTTGATATACATTTGGACGAGTGCGGCTCGTTTGTGTGTGCATTCAATGACTCGGAAGTTAAGCACCTAGAAAAATTATTAGAACAGGGCAATAAAAACGGGAGTCCGGGACTTGAGATAATTTCAGGCGATAAATTACGTGAACGCGAGCCAAACACGAATCCCGAAATAATTGCGGCTTTGTGGTCTCCTGAAGCAGGAATAATAAATAATTTCGAGGCCGTTAATGCCATGATTGAGAGCGCACAAATTAACGGAGCTGATTTATTTCTTGAGACTCTAGCAACGGGGCTGATTCTTGATGACGAGAAAAATATTAAAGGCGTTCACACTAACAAGGGCGATTTTCTTGCACCGGTCATAATAAATGCAGGCGGAGTCCATTCCGGAGAAATTGCAGAGTGGGCAGGCGACAAAAGTTTTAAGATAATTCCCACTAAAGGCGAGTATTATTTACTTGACCGCACGACCGGAAATTTTATAACGAGCTTCTTATTTTCTTGTCCATCAAAGGCAGGTAAGGGAATCACAGTTTTACGAACAGCAGAAGGCAATTTAATGTCAGGCCCTACAGCTACAGAACAGCAAGATCCCGAAGATAAATCTACAACAGCAGAGGGACTCGCCGAAGTTCTCAAGGGTGCGCAAAGACTCGTTCCTAAATTCCCCGTAAAAATGAATATAACTACTTTTGCAGGAGTTAGAGCTAATACAGAATCGGGCGATTTCGAGATTAAAGCATTGAAGACTCCGCGCGGATTCATAAATGCTGCCGGCATAAAATCACCGGGATTCACTTCTGCTCCGGCAATTGCGGTTTATATAGCTGACTTAATACGTGAAGAACTCTCAGACAGAATTAAATTAATTCCCAACGAAAAATTTATACCTGAACGCCGCAATATTCCCAGATTCTTATATTTAGACATGGAGTCAAGAAAGAAATTAGCTCAAGAGAATCCGGCATATTCTCAAATTGTCTGCAGGTGTGAGACAGTTACAGAAGGCCAAGTAATTGAGGCAATCAAACGCGGAGCTCGTACTATTTCAGCTGTCAAAATGATGACTCGTGCGGGAACTGGACGATGTCAGGGCGGTTTCTGTTGTCCCAGAGTCGCAGAAATTTTATCGCGCGAGTTAAATATACCACTTGACGAGATAACAAGGCACGGCGGAGAATCTAAATTACTTGTCGGGAAGACTAAAGAGTTTTTGCTGAATAAGGAGGCTGGCACTAATGAATAATAATAATATCGACGTGTTAATAATAGGAGCTGGCCCGGCCGGAGTCGCTGCTGGTATAGGAGCAAAGCAGGAAGGCGCAAAAAATGTCGTTGTCATTGAACGTGATTGGGATTTAGGCGGAATTTTACAGCAATGTATTCACCCGGGATTCGGTCTCAGGACATTCAAAGAAGAGTTAACCGGCCCCGAATATATGCATAGATTCATTAAGCAGGCTCAAGAAATAGGCGTAGAATTTCGCACTAACACAATGGTATTTCAGATTGACAAAGATAATAATATCGTCTGGACAATGAATAAAGAAAGAGGCATAGAATCACTAAATCCCCGCGCAATAGTCTTAACAATGGGATGTCGTGAAAGACCTTTAGGCGCAATCAGAATCCCCGGGACTCGTCCTTCAGGAATCTACACGGCGGGAACTGCTCAAAGATTCGTAAACATGGAAGGATTCATGCCGGGTAAACGCGCAGTAATTCTCGGTTCGGGCGATATAGGCTTGATAATGGCCCGCCGTATGATATGGGAGGGCGCAGAAGTTGAAGGAGTCTACGAGGTCATGTCTTGGCCGGGCGGTTTGAGGCGGAATATTGCGCAGTGTCTTGATGATTACGGGATTCCATTTCACTTAAAGACTACTGTTACAAGAATACACGGACGAGACAGACTCGAGGGCGTTACAGTTGCTGAAGTTGACGAAAAAATGACTCCCATAAAAGGCACAGAAAGATTTATAGAGTGTGATACTTTATTATTAGCGATCGGCTTAATTCCTGAGAATGAATTATCACGAATGGCAGGAATAAATATTCACCCTGTAACAGGCGGTCCCGTAGTAAATGACTTATTGCAGACTACGAATCCGAGTATATTTGCGGCCGGAAATGTCGTTATAGTTTATGATTTAGTTGACAACGTGAGCGACGAGGGACTACTCGCCGGGAAGAATGCAGCAAGATTCGCAGCTGGTCAAATTTCACGCACTATTAAGCAAATTCCCGTAAAGGGCGGCGAAAATGTTAGACTCTTCTCACCTCAATTTGTTACAGGAGAGACTGACACGACAATTTTTATGCGGGTAACTCATCCGATTGAGCAGGCCTGCAAAGTTTTCGCAAGTAATGATTTATACTCTCAAAGACTGCGCTATGCAAGACCGGGCGAAATGAACGAGGTAAAAATCAAAGCCGAACAGATAAAAGCACTCCCCGATTTACAGGAAATTATTATAGACATTCAGGCAATATAACGAGGTGATTAATTTATGAGCGAGATTAAAAAATTTATTTGCGTGTCTTGTCCATTAGGGTGCGGCTTGAGCGTGAGTCTTGATGATTCGGGTGAAGTCTTGAAAGTTGAAGGGAATTCATGTCCACGCGGTGAGAGTTATGCAAGATCCGAAGTGAAGGACCCCCGGCGAGTCTTTGCGTCAACAGTCAGAGTTAAAGGCGGTAAGCTGCCCGTTTGTCCTATAAGAAGTAAGACTCCAGCTCCTAAGGGCAAATTATTCGATATAGCAAAGGAAGTCGCAAAACTTGATGTAACAGCTCCCGTGAAAATCGGCCAAGTATTAATTCATAACGTATGCGGGACTGATGTAGACATTGTAGCAAGTCGGGATTTAGCGGCCTTGTAAAAATTTGTCCCCGGTTTAAATGCCGGGGATTTTATTTATGGCATGATTGACGCTCTAATTTCGTCGCGATGCTGCTTGAGTATTTCCGGCTTGAAGTGCATATTATCTAAGTACCAGTCTTTAGGATAATAATTAATTCTTTGCATAAAATCGCCAAATAAATCATTCAAGTTATAATTATTTATATCCTGCTGTAAATCTTCCCAGCCGTAATTTTTCTCAATATCAGCTGTAGGAATAGGCCGAACTAAAAATTTTACGTCATATTTCTTGCAAAGCTCGCGAATTTTTTCAAGATATATTATTGCTGTTCGTGATAATCTGTGAGTGTATTTTTTCTCGGTTTTACGCTGGACGTGTGATAAATAGATTTTCATGAATAAATTATTATTGCGTAATATGCCCTTAATAAATTTATTCTCGACAAAGAACCGCCCGAATTTATAATCAAGCATGTCCTTTGTCTCTTGAGTAAGTAAATTAATATTATTATCATCAAGAAAGGGGATAATAAAATATGTATACGTGTAATTCAAATTCAAGTCATTAGCCAAATTTTCCGGTGCAATTATATAATATGCTTCTTTCGTCTGCGGGTTATGTTCGAGATAATTTTTTAATAATAAATAAGTCCCTGCTGTAGTTATTGCCATATTAGAGCTTAAATAGCAAATTTTCTCGTTGTATTCTTTTTGCGGCCATATTTGATTGCATACACTATCGCCCAAATATACAACAGGGCAGCCTGAATTTTTCTCGGCCTTATTAATCACGTAAAATACTTCTCCTGCAAGTTTAGTTATATTTGCCCCCGTTAATGTCATAATAATAAAAACACTTGCAATAGACAACGCAAAAATTAATACAGCTACAGCAACTTTTTTTATGAATAGAGTCATTTAGGCCGCCCTCCTAAAACTGGAAATAAATAAAGCTGGTATTACTTACTGCAGAAATTGTATATACAAAGAATATAAACACGATAAATAAATCATATATAATCCAGCGAGTAAATAATTTCAGTGATGATACTTTATTGATAATGTCAAATTTCAGCGAGAAAAAGTCATACAACGCGAGAATAAATATAAGAATTATAATAAGAAACAGCTTTCTGTTTGACGGTCCTACTCCAGTAATTAAGAAAGAAGCCGGCTTTAATATCCCGTTAAACATGTGAGTAAATATATAAATTGCATCGTTGAAATTCTCAGCCCGGAAAAATACCCATGCCAGACTCACAAATATAAACGTGATAATTACTCGAATAAGCCATTTTATGCCGCTTAAATCTTTAGGACGTGAGAAAAAATTTTCTATTACCTGCGCAAGACCGTGAATAAAGCCCCAGATTACAAATGTCCAGTTAGCTCCGTGCCAGAGTCCTGAAATTATAAACGTGATTAATAAATTTATACAGTGCCGGAATTTATTGACTCTATTGCCGCCCAGTGGAATATATAAATAATCTCTAAACCATGTAGATAATGAAATATGCCACCTGCTCCAGAATTCTTTAATGCTTGCTGAAAAATAGGGGCTCTTGAAATTTTCCATTAAGTTAATGCCCATCATCTTAGCACAGCCCCTCGCAATGTCAGAATATCCGGAAAAATCGCAGTAAATCTGAATCGTAAAGAAAAATATCGCCAGCCATAAATCAAAAGAAGTAGCTCCCGAAAGATTACTATATATCTCGTCAACGTATCGCGATAATACATCAGCAATCGCTAATTTCTTAAAGAATCCCCATGTCATTAATTTAATGCCGTATGTAGCCTGTTCGTAATTAAAGACGTGTTTTGCTTTTATCTGAGGCAGTAAATTATTTGTGCGTTCAATAGGGCCTGCTACTAATTGCGGAAAGAATGAAATAAAAGCCGCGTAGATTCCCAAATTTTTTTCCGGTTCAGTATCTCCCCTGTATACGTCAATTACATAGCCCAGAGTCTGAAATGTGTAGAACGAGATTCCGACTGGTAATAATAAATTTAGTGTAGCCGGGTGCAATTTTATAGCAAATAGGCTCATGAGACTCGCAAAACTTTCAAGCGCGAAATTATAATACTTGAATACAAATAATACTCCTAAACAAGCAATTAACGTGAATGCTAGAATAAATTTTTTTGCTGAATTATTTTCTCTGTAACGTTCGATTAACAGCGCGGCCAAGTATGAAATTATAGTTGTGAATAAAATTAATACGACATATTTTACATTCCAGCTCATATAAAAATAATAGCTTGATACAAGAATTACAGGCCACCGGAATTTTTCAGGCAATCCCCAGTAAATAGCAAATACAACAGGGAAGAATATAGCATATTGCCACGAGTTAAATAACACTCATGACACCCCCTGACTTATAACAGGAAGAATTACAAGAAATTTTTTGCTGCGTGAATAATATTAATAAATATTGGTCAAATCTTAAAAATGGGCAGAGTCGTGCCGTGAGACGTGAGACGTGAGACGTGAGACGTGAGACGTGAGACCAAGTATACAAACTCATTTTATAGTTGTCAAGCTCCTTTACGAAAAATTTTTGTCTGATTCTATCATTTATTTTGCGTTAAAAGAATACCCCTCACGCCTCGTAAAATTAATTAATATGCTCCCTTGCTCGATAAAACTATTAAAGGTGTCTTGAATAATATCGCAATGTCAAGCCATATTGACCAGTTATGAACGTAATATAAATTCATTCCTTTACGCATTTCAACGTCTAATTCACTCCGTCCGCTGACCTGCCACATTCCGCTGATTCCCGGTTTTGCACTAAACATTATTTTTGCTTCTGTCTTGCTGTAATAATCATCAACTTCTTTGCGTTCAATAGGACGAGGCCCGACGAGACTCATTTCTCCGCGTAAAATATTAAATAATTGCGGCAGTTCGTCAAGACTCTTGCTTCTAAGAATATGGCCTATTTTAGTAATTCGCGGGTCATCTTTTAACTTGAAATCACGTTCAAATTCTGCGCGTAAATTCTCGTTCTTCATGAGTAAATCTTTTAGCATTCTATCAGCATTAGGAATCATTGTACGAAATTTGCACATCCTGAAAATTTTTAAACCCTGTCCGACTCTCGGCTGTGTAAAGAATATCGGCCCGCCGTCTTCCCGTTTGATTCTCCACGCTGCCCAGATCATAACCGGCGAAAAAATTATTAACGCAATTATCGCGCCTATATAGTCAATTATTGTCTTGATAAAAATATTCACGGGATTTAACAGACCTTGCGACGATGATATAACGGGCATTCCGTCAATTGTGCGAATCTTGGCCGAGTAAGTCGTAAGCATATACATATCAGGCACAAATAAAACTCTGTCAATATGCTGCTCTATATCGTTCAGAACATCAGCGAGAGTGATTCTTGAAGCCGTAGGAATTGCTATAACTGCCTCATCTGCGTTTAATTGCGCTTGAATGGCCTCGAAATCTTTTATCTTGCCCATAACCTGCACGCCCTGAATGAATTTATTTTGTTTCTCGTCGTCATCGTCAAGGAATGCTAAAATTTTCCGTGCTGTAAATGTCGATGACTGAATACTTTTCGCGATTAGTTCTCCCGCCTCGCCTGCTCCTAGAATTATTATATATTTTGCCAGCAAGCCCGATTTAAATAATATGCTCCTGAAAAAATATCTTGCTGTTATTATAGCCGGAATAAATAAAAAATTGCCGAGTAATATTATAATCAATGACACGTGAAATTTATTAGCGTAAAGATATAATGTGCTTAATAATAGAATTAACACGCCGGATCTTAATATTGAGCCTGTTTCTTCCCAGAGAGTCCAGTTTCTGAAGCCGTATAGTTTATTGAACAGAAAACAAGCCAGCATTGTCCCTGTCAAAAATATTATTACATTCGGAGTGAAATTTTGAGTTTTGCCGGTGAAAATTATTATCGCTCTCAAGCAAATATAATATAATGACGAGTCAAGAATCGCCTGAAGTATCGAAAAAATTAATCTTGATGCCTTACGCGCCCTCGGTAAAAGATAATAATAGATGTGATGTACAATTTTACACGATTCATAATATTTTGTCAAGCCCCTTTTTGAAAATTTTTCGAGATTTCAAGCAAGATTATATCATTTTATTTTGAGATTCCAGCGTGAATATGGCCGGATATTTGTAAAAAATTTTATGAGTATATAATTTTTTTTTCGTGAAGCTGCCTAATCTCTATAAAAATTTTCTTGACGAGTCAATTATTACAATAAACGCAAATTTTTTCGTGAAGTTCTCTCAGTCTATAAAATTTCTTGCTTGTATAATATTTTATTGTGATAATATTTCACAAATTATTAATAAATCCTGTAATATAAATGCCCGCTATCCTTCAACACAACGCGCCTATAAAAATATATTCATGTGTATATTATTATAAATATAAATGCCCGCAAAATTTCTTATGTCTTATCGTTCAACACAATGAGCCCATAAAATAATATAATATATTCACTCGCATAATTATATATAAAGGAGGCATAAAATTGTATTTACTAGATAGTGTCGTCAAATAGTGTAAAATAATAAAAAACGAAGCAGAAGGGAGAAAGAAGATGGCAGAAAATTACAGACGACATGACATATCAGACAAAATGTGGGAGTTACTGAAACCTCATCTTCCAGGTAGACA
>JAFSWW010000110.1 GCA_017444345.1 Synergistaceae bacterium
AAAACTAGACTCGAATATCCTGACGCAACACTTGAAGAATTAGGCCAGAGACTAGAGACTCGTATAACAAAGAGTGCCGTTAAATATCGCTGGACAAGAATCGAAAAATTTATAGACTCGGCTAATTAATCAGGTCATACAAAGCAGTTATAAATTAAAATCTCTATATTCATAAAATTTGCTGTAGTAAAATATCTTTATGGATTACCCAAAAAAATTTTTACAGGAGGAAATAATTTTATGAAGCTAAAAACTTTCACGCCTTCAGACGTTGCAGGCAAAAAGGTATTAATGCGCGTTGATTTCAATGTACCCTTCAAAAATGGCAAAGTAACGGACGACTCAAGAATTAGAGCACACACAAGCACACTTAAAAAATTACTCGACGCAGGTGCAAAAGTTGCTTTGATTTCACACTTCGGCCGACCTAAAGGAAAAGCAGATCCCGCCTTCTCACTCTCTCAGATAGTCCCTGACATTGAGAAAGCCTATAATCTCAAAGTAATATTTGTTGATGATTGCGTCGGCGAAAAAGTTATTAATGCAGTCAATGCGCTTAAGCCCGGCGAAATAGCAGTACTTGAGAATTCACGTTTTCACCCTGAAGAGCAGAAAAATGACCCCGAATTTAGCAAGAAAATGGCGGAAGGCTTTGACGTGTTCGTTATGGACGCATTCAGCGCGAGCCATCGTGCGGACTGTTCAACAAGCGGCGTTATTCCCTTCGTGAAAGCTGCATTTGCTGGTGATTTATTAGAACGTGAGGGCGAAATGCTCGGTGCAGTCAGTGAGAATCCCGCAAAACCCTATGTATTAATTCTCGGAGGCGCAAAAGTTTCTGACAAAATTGACATCGTAGGGAATTTATTAGACAAGGCTACGACTATTTTAATCGGCGGCGGAATGGCTTATACATTTTTGAAGGCTCAGGGCAAAGAGATCGGCAAATCCCTATGTGATGAAGAAAGACTCGATTTCGCAAAAGATACACTCAAGAAAGCCGCTGATATGGGAGTAAAAATTTTATTGCCGGTTGACAGCGTTGTTGCTTCAGCGATTGACGCGACCGACACGGAAATTGTATCAAGTGATAACATGCCCGCTGATAAAATGGGACTCGATATAGGCCCTGAGACAGTAAAGAATTTTATCGCAGCTCTTGACGGGGCAAAGTCAATTTTATGGAACGGCCCAATGGGAGTCTTTGAAGACGAAAAATTTGCGGAAGGCACGAAAAAATTAGCGGCGGCAGTTGCTGAAATGACTCAGAAACACGGCACAATTTCAGTTATAGGCGGCGGAGATACAGCGAGTGCAGTACGTCAATTCGGGGCAGCTGATAAAGTTTCTCACGTCTCAACAGGCGGCGGCGCAAGTCTTGAATACTGCGAGGGCAAAAAATTACCCGGCATGGAACCCTTCAGAGTCTAAACTTTTTAAGGAGTTATTAATCATGAGCAAGAAAATTTATCTTTATGGCAACTGGAAAATGAATAATAATTACGCCGAGACAGAAAAATTTTTCGAGAGCTTCCCGGCAGTCTATGAGCAATACAAGAATGACTCAAATCTTGAAGTAGGAATCTTTGCGCCCTTTACGTCATTATGGCCGTTATATCAGGCTGCGAAAAAATGCGGGATCGTTCACGGTGCTCAAAATGTATATTACGAGCCTAAGGGAGCATTTACCGGCGAAATTTCAATCCCTATGCTTAAAGAATACGGCGTAACTCATATAATTATCGGTCATAGTGAAAGACGGCACATTTTCGGCGAGTCCGATGAGTTAATCGCAAAGAAAGTAAAGGCAGTACGTGATGCGGGATTAATTCCTGTTTTGTGTTACGGCGAGACTTTGGAAGAACGCGAGTCCGGAAATACTTTCACAGTTATGGAGCGTCAGTTAAAGAGTGCTATTAAAGATTTGACAGCTGAAGAAGTCAAGAAAATTATTTATGCTTATGAGCCAGTCTGGGCAATCGGCACGGGCAAATCAGCAACGAGTGAACAGGCTCAAGAGGTCTGCGAATGGAGCCGCAAATTAATCGGACATGACAGCGTTGTTATACTTTACGGCGGAAGTGTCAAAGGCTCAAACGCTAAAGAGTTATTATCAATGAAGGACATTGACGGCGCATTAGTCGGCGGGGCATCATTAAAGCCTGAGTCATTCCTTGAAATTTACGGAGCATACAAAGCGTAATAAATTATTCATGCTCTCCGAGTATAATTTTATCGGGGAGTATTTTTTTATCGCTATTATTCACAAAGGAGGCACTTATTCATGAAATTAAGAAAAGTTTTTTGCGCGGCAGTTCTTGTATTAACTATATTTGCGAGTTCTGTATTTGCTGCAAAACCTCAAGACGCATTAAGTATCAGGCCGGAAGACTCTATTTATTTTGTGCTGAGCTTGAGTGAGGCCGGTAATTTGTCCCGCTGGGTTATGTCGCAGGAAAATATTGACGCTTTTATGCCGTTAATTCTTTCGTCCGAGTCATCAAATGAGATAATCGGCATTCTTGAACTTGTGCGGGCTATAACGTCAAATACTCCGTTGAAATCTGCAGCTATTAATATCGGCATAACAAAAGAAGATCCCAACGAACCTTTTATACAAATGGCATTTACAGTAGATGACAAATTAGCTCCGACTGTTGCGAAAATTAAGGACGGTACTGCGGAGGCTTCAGATTTTGCTAAATTATTTCTCGGTTTAGACAGCGCAATGCTTTCATTTGCTGAACCCATGATAAAAACTGAACTCGGCGCGGATAATGTTTACTCAATCAATAACGAGATAAAATTTAAGGCAGCCGGCGATTTGTTAATTCTTGCATTGTCAGATAATGATTTGAAGGCGGCTTTAAATGCTGTAGATGTTGAGGACGCAAGACTCTTTCACAGTATAGAACGCAAATTTGACACTGAAGACTTTATATTTTTCCACGCAGATTTTGATACAGTGAAGACTCTTGATAATGACGAAGCTATACAGAAAATGGCAAAATATTTCGCGAAACCCATGCATATAGAGTTAGCATTTAAACGAGTCCCCGATAAATTTTCCATGTCAATCGGCTTTAATCCGCGTGAGGCAATCAAGAAAGAATATATCGAGAAATTATTTACTGATGCAGTACCGCCCGTTAAAGGCTGTTATATAGATCTTGACAATGCTGGCGGGAGTACTTCTCCGATTTTCGCAATGGGTGGAATTTTGCGGATCTCAAAAATTTTTAACAATGACGACCTGAAAAAATCATGGGAAGACGGCGCAAAACTCCTACAGCAATTTACGGGCATAACTGAAGCTGAATTAGCAGCTATTCTAAATGGCGCATTCTCAATCGTAGTAAATGACGTTATCAATATACAGGGATTCAAAGTTCCTGCGCTTTACATGTCATTCAAGGGCGAAGAGGGAGCACCCGCTAAAATATTTGACAGACTCGCGAATTCTAAATTTTTCGCAAGGATTCAGGATAAAATTTTGCAGGCTGACTCGTCAATAAGTCCCGTATCATTCTTAGTAATTAATAAGGATGAATCATTAGCGTTAGATTTTGCAGACTTAACGAGCCTTAACGAGAAGCCCGAACTCTCCGGAAAATTTGCGGAAGTCATGAATAACATGGGGATTTCTGTATTATGGCTTGATTTCGAGGGGATTCAAAAATGGATTTCAGATAATAGCGTCATGGAAATTCTTACACCTATGGCAAAAGTTTTCGGATATGGCAAAATAGCAGAGGACGCAGCAAAGATACTCAGCGCAAAACTTTCTGTGCCTTCTGTCTTGGTATGGGCTGAATCAGAAGAAAAAATACACTGGGAATTTGCAATAAAAGACGTAGCACCTGAAGACGGCCTATTAGTAAGAATCGTGAGCATTTGCAAAGAGTATATACCTTCAGCTCCGGCCCCCGTTCAAGATCCAGCACCTGAATCAAAACAGGAACCGGCAAAATAAGCTCATAAAATTTTATTGAATAAATATTTGACAATTTCACCCTCTGGCCTTGCCTTTATGGGGGGTCAGGGGGTATTTTTTGCGAAAGGAATAATACAATGAGTCTTCAAGATATAAGAGAATTTTTTGATAAGGACATAAACACGCGCTCACTAGAGAATTTAGGGCAGTCAAGATTATCAGAAAATGCTATTTGGCTGTTAGAACAAAGATATTTTGTGCAGAGATTTGACCCTGAGATAAACGGAGTCAGACAAGAAAAAAATTTTGAAGAATTTGCACGACGAGTCGCCCGCACTGTTGCAAGCGCAGAAGTAAATTACTCTGACTCGGTTGAGTGGCTTGTTACTCTTGAGAAAAATATAGCGAGTGATATATTAAATCGCCGTTTCCTGTTTAATTCGCCTTGTTTATTCAGTGCTGCGGCAGGACTTACTATTATTCCTGAGATGGCCGAGATAATTTATAAATCGCCGGATTTAATGACTTATGAAGATTACCGCAAAATTTATGACTCTCGCACAAAGAATCAGCAGTTATTTGCATGTTTCGTTATAAGCGTCCCTGACAGTATCGAGGGAATATTTGAATCCGTCAAGAATGCAAGTATAATCAGCAAGTTCGGCGGAGGAGTCGGCGGAAATTTCGGGCATTTGCGCGAACACAGTTCAGAAATTGCAGGAGGTACAGGCGGCAAAGCGTCAGGGCCTGTGTCATTTATGGAGACGTGGAACACTATGGGCGCGGTAGTAGTTCAGGGCGGAAAGAGGCGCGCTGCTTTAATGGGTATGCTGTTCGATGATCACCCCGATATTTATGACTTCATTGACTGCAAAACTGAAGACGGCAAATTATCATATTTTAATATTTCTGTCGCAATTTCTGACAAGTTAATGCAGGCCGCAGAGAATGACGAAGATTTTGATTTACACTCAAGAGTTGATGACTCAGTTGTTAAGACAGTCAAAGCCCGCGAATTATTAAATCATATTTGCGAGTCAGCATGGAAACGAGGCGACCCCGGAGTCTTCTTTATTGATAGAGCTAGGCAGGATAATTTGCTGAAAATGGGCGGCTCTGAATGGGAGATTGAAGCGACTAACCCATGCGGTGAACAGCCATTACCGAATTTTACGAGCTGTAATTTAGGCTCTATCAACATTGAAAAATTTGTGAATGATGACGGGACATTTAATTATTCGAGATTATCGGATCAAGTATTCAGGTCAATTTATTATTTGGATTTAGTGATAGATGCGTGCTCATATCCATTAGAGAAAATTGGCGAGAGAACGAAATCAATTCGCCCCGTTGGACTGGGAATAATGGGACTTGCTGATGCTTCAATAATGCAGAATATAATTTACGGTTCAGGAGAATTTAACGCGTTCTGTGAAAAACTTTCAGGAGTATTAGCGCGTTCGGCCCTGCTTGCTACTGTAAAAATAGTTAATGACGTAAATAAACCGCCATTTCCTGAGCATGAATTAGTCAGCAAATTATTTGAAGGCTTTAACGTTCCTGAATCCCGTGAAGAATTTGACTCAATGCTGCGTACAATGCGAGAAGGAAAAAATATTCCTGTTACGTTAATAAATACTCTTTCAAGTTTTGAATTTAACGATGATTTAAGGCTTGTCTTGAAAAATTTATTTGCGGGGGATTTGCGTAACAGCCGGAGACTCTCAATAGCTCCGACCGGGTCAATTTCTATGATTCTTGATACGAGCTCAGGAATTGAACCTAATTTTGCGTGGTCATGGAATCGCCGAATAATGAAGACTGACGGGACAGGCTTTGAAGATATAGACTTCTGGCACAAATTATTAACTCCTGAACAACGAAGCGAATACAGAGCAACGGGCGGGAGGCTCTCAAATCCTGCATACGTTACAGCATATGACATAACGACTCAACAGCATGTAAATGTAACGGGAATTTTTGCGCAGATTGTAGACAGCGGGATAAGCAAGACAGTTAATTTGCCGAATTCTGCAACGATTGAAGACGTGAGACAAGTTTATAGAGAGTGCTATAACATGGGCTGTAAAGGAATAACAATTTATCGCGACGGTTCAAGGTCGTATCAGCCTATAGAAATTAAGAAAGAAGATAATAATTCGAGCGAACAGGAACAGCTGCAAAAGCTCGATACAAAATATAAAAAAGTTAAGGAACGCCCCGGCCCTGTTATTTACGGCAAAACAATTAAAGACAAAACCCCGTGGGGCAGCATGTACGTTACAATGAATTTTGACGGCAAAGAGCCATTTGAAATTTTTGTGAATGTCGGCAAGAGCGGCTCAGAGTTAAAGGCAATGACTGAAGCATTATCGCGGGTGATTTCAATCGGTCTGCGTTCGGGGTGCAGTCTTGAAGATTTTATTGACACTCTGAAGGGCTTATCCGGCAAAGAATATTGGATGTTGAAATTCAATGATAATTACGTAGTTCGCTCGATACCTGATGCAATAGCGTTAATGCTAGAAAAATTAATAGACCGCGAAGTAATTAATGC
Source organism: Synergistaceae bacterium (assembly GCA_017444345.1). Lineage (NCBI taxonomy): Bacteria > Thermotogati > Synergistota > Synergistia > Synergistales > Synergistaceae > Synergistaceae bacterium. Next base: position 6,492 of record JAFSWW010000110.1, read on the forward strand.
AAGAATGAGCGATAAATCAATGATTTGTCCCGACTGCGGGGCACCGCTTGAGAGAATATCGGGCTGTGAATACTGCTTCAGCTGCGGTTACAGTCCTTGTAAATAGATTCGTGAATATAATAATTTGTTATTCTCCCTCATGCTTTGAGAATATAAGAACGAGGGAGAAATTTTTTGCTTAAACGTGCAGACAACCGCGCAAATATTTTAACGAGCTTTCACGCAAAATATTTAACTTCTCGTTGACTTCATTATAATTAATCTCAGCTGGACGGGTACTCATTCCGGGCGTATAAATATGATCGGTAAGATTAGTGCTTGCTAAGATACTTTCAATTCTGCCGAACATATCTTTAGTCCAATCGTGTGAACGTCTAAATACTAGAAAATTTCTCCCGAAATTAACAGAGAATGCCGTGCCGTGAAATGAATCAGTGAAAATCAAATCAGCGTGATTAAATAAATACAAGAATTCTTCAACTTCTGCTGTATACCCCGGCAAATCAGGATTCATGTAATTATATAAATTTACAATCGGCAAATCTCCGGCAGCTTGTTTTATTGCCTGCTCATATTCCGGTTTTATATCGCCTAGAAAGAATTGCAGCGCGTAGTGTTCCGGCAAATTAATATCAGGTCTCTTCTCAAGTTCCTGCCACTGTGAGGCATTTAATAACAAAGTCGGATCTAAGACTAATTGCGCGTCTTTATTAATTATTTGCTTGATTAAATTCACGCCCTCCTGTTCGCGGCAAGATAATTTATTGAATCCTTCAAGACCTTTTTTGTGAAGTTCGTAATCTGATTCTGGGAATTGAGAGAATCCAAAAGACGGCGCATAACAGACTCGTTTTTCACGCGGCATAAATTCAAGATAATAATATGCAGATTCTTCCGGTGTGTGACTCCAATTATGCCAAACTTGATCGCTGCCGGTTACTGCAAAATTATATTTGTCCCAGAGTGATTTATCAACATTCAATGCCTCATCATATGACATAAAAATTTTATTGTTAATATATTTTGCTGTGAATGCGCTTAATCTGGAAATAAGATATAATTTATTATTCTTAATACCTATGAATACTATAAATTTTTTTATGAGTTTTTTACATAACATAATTGCTGGTCTGAAAAATTTATTATATTTACTATTGTTATAGCTATAACATAAATTATGCACTTCAAATCCGAGTGATTCAATAATCCGTGTTAATGCGTAACGCTGTAAGATATTTCCGTAATTACCATTGTCGTATATTGTAATAAGTAAAATTTTCTTTTCTGGAATATTCAGACAATGATTGCCTGTGCTG
>JAFSWW010000111.1 GCA_017444345.1 Synergistaceae bacterium
AAGATTAATACAGCAGGACAGCCGGGCAACGTCAATAACTCTTATAATCGGTCATGACAAAGAAGAATTATTTACGCGTCTAAACGGTCTGAACTCATAAGAAAATTTTTCCCCGTGCGAGTGTGTACGGGGTTTATTTATTGTGCAGTAGAAATAAAACGTGCTTGACAAAAGTTTTCAGCTTGGAAATAAACGGAGCTTTTGACCTGAAATAATATTTGCAGCAGTAACGTTTTATATACAGCTTTAATTTGCGGTAAGTGCCGGGCTTCATTTTTACGGGACTGCGATAGAGTGCATGAATCGAGTATGCGTATAAATTATATTGCATTTGCTCTCTTATGCTGGGAAAAAGATTATTAATTCGCTTCAGACATTTTTCTAAATCGCTGAGAAAATTTGCAAGTCCTGACTTAGAATACGCTTTCTTAAAATCTCTTGTTAGGCCGACTCCCTTATGTTGAACGTAGCAATACAAGCAATAATCTATAATGCTGATGCTGATATTCTTATTATCGCATAAAATTTCGAGAACCCAGCATAAATCTTGTATTACTATAATATCATCATGGAAATAATGACTTTGTATAAGCTCCCTCTTAAATGCTTTATTCCAGAGATAACCGCCGGTTTTTCCGTCATTTAAGATATTAGCGCATAAATTCTCACTGTTAGAAATTTCCCAATCAGAATTTTTCATATCAGCGATATTATAATTTTCCCAACCTTTGGAGGGCAGATCACCCCAGAAATATTTATACACGAACATATCAGATTTATTATTATCGAGTTCAACAGCGCGAGTCATAATCGAAATTAATTGCGGGGAAGCAAAATCATCACCATCACAAAATAAAATGTAATCGCCTTGAGCCTGACTTAATGCTAAATTTCTTGCGTGGCTGACTCCGTGATTTTCCGTGTGAGTTACTCGAATGAAATCATATTTTGACGCATAAGAGCCGCAAATTTCCCCGCTTTTGTCCGTTGAGCCGTCATCTACTATTATAATTTCATAATTGTGAGTAAAATTTTCTTGATTGCAAAGACTTTCGAGACATTGAGATAAATATTTTTCGCAATTATAGACCGGAACAATAACACTGAATTTCAGCGCAGACTCTTCGCCGTGAGCCGTGAGCCGTGAGCCATTATACAAATTATCTATCAAAACTGTCAATCCCTTCTATTACGTAAATTTTCATGAATTAAACGCGCATTAACACAAGTGCATGAGAAATTAAATTTTTCAGCTTCTCCCATATTGACGGAATCGAGCTCAAATAAAACACTTTGCAATATTTCTTGATTCTTGACTCGAGTCCTTTGCGGGCTTCATCGCTTAATTCTTTAGGATGCATTCTCAAATTATTTAACGAGGCCATATAAATATCGCACTTTCTCAACTCAACGAGCCGGCCGGGAAGATTCTTTATATTTAATTCGCGCTCCATTCCTAATATAAATTGATTCAATCCGTTATTGTCATAAATTTTGCGTACACTTCTCGTCTTGCCGTAGTCCGAACGCTGCATATAACAATAAAGGCAATAATTTATACTGCGAATCCTAATATTTTTATCAGCGCAAAGAACTTCAAGTACCCAGCCTTCATCGTCCATAATTAATAAACTTTCATCAAAGCTGCGATCCTGAACGAGAGTCCTTCTGAAAACTTTATCCCATAAGTAAGCGCCGACTCTGCTGTCGATTATAACTTTTTTGCAGGCTTCATCGCTTGAAGGTGTTGACCAGTCAGAAATTTTCATTTGTTCAACATTATAGACCGGCCATTTATATGCTTGACCTTCAGGGAGTCTGAAAAATTTATACTCGAAAATGTCAGCTTTATTATCGAGTTCGACAGCGCGGGTCATGACTTGAATTAATTGCGGGGACACAATGTCGTCAGAGTCGCAGAATAAAATATAATCGCCTTCTGCCTGTTTTAATGCTAAATTTCTTGCGCGGCTTGCTCCGTGATTGTCAGTGTGGGTTACGCGAATGAAATCATATTTTGACGCAAAAGAGTCGCAAATTTCCCCGCTTTTGTCCGTTGAGCCGTCATTTATCAAGATAATTTCATAATTGTGCGTAAAATTTTCTTGACTGCAGAGACTCTCCAAGCACTGAGACAAATATTTTTCGCAGTTATATACAGGCAGAATGACGCTGAATAATTTATCGTTTCTCATAGCCTGCACCGGATTTAATAATTTTGCAAGTTCCCGGAGGTGTTATGTGCATTCCGGCAATAGTTAAATTATTTTGTGCTGCATAGTCTAAAATTTTTATTCTTGACTCGCGCGCTTTGTCGGGGTCGGTGTCATATCTCACAGAAATATTTGGGTTCGGCAATTGAATCTCAGGAAAATGCATTATATCACCGACAATTAAAATTTTTCCGGCAATCTCAAAAGCTGTGTGTCCGGGCGTGTGTCCTGAAGCGTCAAGAGCTTTAACGCCGTTAATTACTTCATCGCCGAAATTGAAGAAATTAATTTTTTCGCTGTAAGGCATGAGAGCTGTAATAACTTTTTCGTCCCGCTTGTCATTTACCCAGTAATCGCGCTCAATTTCTGATAAATAAATTTCTGCGTTCGGAAAAGCTGCCCGGCCCTGTGAGTCAATAAGCCCCCCGAAGTGATCTCCATGCAAATGGGTAATCATTATAATTTTCACGTCTTCAGGCTTGATATTATTCTTTGCGAGCTCGTTAATTATGTGGCCGTCATTAAGTCCCGTATCAAATAAAATTTCTTGGCCGTTGACCCTCACGAAATAAGCTAAAATCTGACTCGACATTTTACCAGACGGGAAAAATTTTTTTATCTGTGATTCAGTAGCTCCGATTAGTAATCCCGTGTTAGACTCGCCCTGAACATCAAGCAGCGAAATAATTTCGGGTTCGCCAGCAAATGCACTCGACGCGATAAATAAACATAAAAGCGCAACAAAAATTTTCTGCATAATAAATCCCCCTTTGAGTTAATATCTGCAAAAAAATTTTATCATAACTTGACGCAAAAAATTTCGAGAGTATAATATTTTTCTGTCATGCCTAAGAAGTAAATTAAATAAATTCGCGGGGGTGGCGGAATTGGTAGACGCGCAAGACTAAGGATCTTGTGATCAATTTAAGCATCGTGGGAGTTCGATTCTCCCCCTCCGCATTAAAAGTTTTCTCTCTGATTCGTAACGGTCAGAGGGAAATTTTTTTATTATCAGCCAGCAATTAATATCGTCAAGTGCATTGCTATATAATATACGTGAGATTATTTCAGGAGGCGTTATTAATTGAGAGTAAAGAATATATTTATTTGCGCTGCTGTAGTGTTGTCGCTGATAATTTTTTCGGGAGGCTGCGAGAAATACAAACCGGGCGGCGAGGATCACACAATTTACAGCTATGATTTACGGGGTTCAGGCTTGATAACTCCGGTAAAGAATCAAGGCGAGTATAAATCTGACTGGGCATTTGCAGTGATAGCGGCCTGCGAGAGTAATTATTTATACAGGTCTTCACACGGACAAATAAAGAACACACTCGGCAATAATAACGAGTTAGATCTGTCAGAAATGCATTTAGCTTGGTTCGCGTATAATTCTTACTTGAAGGATTATAATATTTTCACTAGCGACTCCACGCAAATTTTAAACTCTGGCGGAAATATTGAACGTGCAATAGCTTTTCTCTCACACGGAAAAGGATTCGGCCCTGTACGTGAAAGCGATATGACTTATCCTGAGACTCCATCAGATAACGCAATTGCAAGCAATTATAATTACGTAATGAGATTAACAGACGTATCATTTATAGACTATATCGGCACAAAAGAAAACCGGGACGAAATAAAACAGTTAATCATGAATAACGGAGCTTTATACATGGAACTTGACTATGTAGCGGACGGTTTCAACTCTACGAATTATACATATTATTATACTGACACATCAGACAGCAATAATAGACACGCAGTAAATTTAATCGGCTGGGATGATAATATTCAAGCTAATTTATTCAATGAGTCCCGTAAACCGAGTATAGCGGGTGCTTGGCTTGTGAGAAATTCTTTAGGCTCAGGATGGGGCAAAGAAGGCTATTTCTGGGTATCATATGAACAAAGCAATTTATTATTTGCCACCGTAAAAGTTGACTCCGACGACAAAAATTTATTTTATTACGGCTACGATGATTTAGGCCATTGCATAGATTTTGTAGGTTCATGGGCTGCTAATGTTTTCCCGGCGGAGGACGAGAGAAAAATTTTATCTGAGATCGGCTATTATACTACTGCAAATGATGCTTCAGTAGATTTAAGCGTATACATTTACGATGAACTGCCTGACTCAAGCGATTTAATTAGCGGAACAAAAATTTTTTCGCAGGATATAGGGCAGAAATATAACGGCTATCACACTTTAAAACTTGCGAATCCCGTAATTATTCCGGCAGATAAATATTTTGCTGTAGTAATGAAAGATTCATCAAGCGGCACAATCGCAGCAGAAACCCGCTTACAAAACGATACAATCAGAGCAGCAGTTTACGACGGGCAGAGCTATTTTTCTACGGACGGCCAAACATGGACAGACGGAACGCGAGTAACTGACTCAGACAGCAATCATTTAATCATGAACGCGTGCATTAAAGCATTTTGCTTGAAATCTTCAGATTTTGAACCGGATTATTCGTCAATGCCTTCAACAATAGGCGGTCTGACAGTGTACGATTATGAAAATTTGAAGATAACAGTATCAGGCGAGGCGCGCGCAAAATTTGAAGAGTTGAATCCCGTCGACGAAGAATCACCCATAAAAGAAGATTTTGCGTTTGAATTTTACGTGGTCGACAATGACGGGAATTTATTGCCTGAAGGTACGCAGCTTAATTTGTCATTTACTCTAGTGAGCGCATTTTATCAGACAGATTCTATGACAGTGAGTCAATATGGCTTTAAGGACTTGAGCGAAACAGTATCTGCGATTTATCCCAAAGGTTACAAGCCGGCAGCTTATTATGATATTGATGAGGTACTTTGCCCTGTTTACGGTGTGTACGGTGCGACGGTCGGCGAAGGAGGACTATTGACTCTCGACATTTTATCAATTGAGGCACTGACAGAAGACGCGAGCGCGAGTATTCCGGCAGGTTATTATGAAGTTATGTACTCTGACAGCGAAAATAATATAGTAGGGACATTGAGAACTATTAGAATCCCTGAATAAAAAATTTATTGCTCCTGTGTGATTCATGCGGGGGCTTTTTTTTGCTATAATCGTTAAAAATTTTCAGAAGGCAGGCGTTATACATGAATAAAAAATTTTTCTGCGTTCTCGTCATAGTGTTGACATTTGGATTTATAAGCGTCTCAAGTGCTGCAAATCTTCCCGGAAATCTCGACGATAAATTAATTGACAGCATAAAATCTCTTGCAAATCGTATAATAGCTCATAATAAACACGTATTCGAGCAGAAATTAACAGGCCGTGAACTCGATTATCAAGAATGGGACAGCAACGTAACAAAACATTTTAGATCCGCATGGGACAGAGTCTGGGCCAAGAATCAAACTATAGTGGCAGCTACAGCAACGGATAACAGGAGAAATTTTAAGCTCGATCACTTCATTACGTCAGACCCTAATTATATTTTTGCTGGCGGGATTCATGTAGGATCTAGACTTTCAGAGCTTGAACGCTATTTGCGCACAAGATTAATAAACCGGCCTTCAGATTACACTGACAATCATTTATCAGCGACGGGGATTTTTTTAGAGCGCGGGTGTATTCACATGAATTATTACGAGTTCACCGGCTATGACGATGATTTATATATCATGCACTCCAACGGTAGAATAACTCAAATAGGATATTTCACGGGCGGGACTTATTTACTCAGGACAATATCAAGCAGGAGCAGGACAGCAAATTTTATAAGATCTCAAATGCGAAAAATGGGCATGAAAAATTTTCCGAACATGCAATAAATTATTTCGCGAGATTATTTGCTTGAATGAACTTCACGAATCCGTCAAAAATTTTCTGAGTCCTCGTTATAATATCCTGTTCTGTAAAATTTTCGAGTCCGTCAGCTAATTCTATAAGCTCGTGAATATTAGTGCGTTTTTTGCCGGTATTGCCGAGATAGTAATTAGCTTTGTCCCTGAATCTGTAGTCAGAGGCTCTAATATTAATTTCGCGTTCAAGTAATGATTTATTGCCGATAGATTCAAGATTAGATTTATTGCTTAACTCATTCTCGCGCCTTCTCGGTAAAATGTGTTCAATGTCGAATTTAGACTCTAGCGACAACAAAATTTGCTGCTTATCTTGAAACACTTGCCAGACCACGAAACTTTTTGTTAATTTGCTGCTGTTGAGAAAATCGAAATGTGAGAGTCTTTCGCGGACTTGCTTAATATCGAACTCATAACCGCTGAAATTATTTGCATGTCCAGACGCGATACTTGCCATTTCGTTAAAGAAGGGTGCATTATTTCCGGGTCTAACGAGTCTTGACGCGAGAATAAAAGCTGTAATTTTCCGCAAGAAATCGCAAAAATCTTTCTCGTTCAATATTCCGTTATCGCCCTTATTCGCCATAAAATAAACAGAAACAAGAAACGTCCACATATTAGTTGGCATGTGGTGCAAAATAAATAATTGCTTGAGCACTCTATCAGAAAATCTTTTAGTCTCCTGCACTGTAATATCTTTCCAGAAGTCAGCGAGCGTAATCAAATCATCAAAAGTTTTAGCATAATCACGATTTAACAGTGAAAATTTATTATCATCGCGGCTGTAAAAGTCTCTGAGGCTCTCAAGTCCTGAGTCGCGAATCCCTGCAAAAGCTCTTACGCAATACATATAACGCATAAAAATATCGTCAACTGTAGTACTTTTGCTGCAAATATTCTCGAAATCGCGCCACTTTGCGATAAATAAATCTTTCTGGCCATTATTAGAGAACGCTTTATATAATTTTGCCTTGAAGATGTCCGAGTCAGATAACGGCTTGCCCCTGTCATTAAGTGTCGAAAAAATTCGTAGTGCTGTGCTTTGATTAATTGCCTCGATGGGTAGGACCGAACAATTTGCTAATATTCTATGAGTCATAAATTGCAGGTAATTCGGGAAAGAGTCGAGAAAATTTTTTATTGCCCCCTGAAAGAGTCTGTAATTTGATGCGTATCTGCTTTTGCTTGCGGGATCAGCTTTACCAGTGAGCATTATATTTGTAAATTCCTGCGACTCGTTTTCTGTAGCGACGAGTGAGAAAATTTTTAGCTCTGACATATTTAATTTTTCGCCTGGTTCGGGAGTCTTCCATAAACATTTTTCTATGTCTCGTTTTCTGTCGTGTGAGTCGGAATCTTTCATATTTTCGCCGTAAGCCTCGTAGAATGCCCGCAATAAAAGCGTGAGAGTAATTAATCTTTGCTGGCCGTCAATAACTTCGAGAAAGTCATCAGCATTCTTGAACACAACGAGCGAACCTAAAAAATATTCGTCTTTGTCATTGAAATTTTTATAGGAGATTTGCCGCTGTATGCTTCTATTGCAGCACATTTATCAATTGGCCGCAATAAATGGTGGTCTCTGGGTCTTACAGCCTATCAACGAAAACATTTCGAAATTGTTTATACGAAACTTGAGCTGCTTTATCAAAAACTTCTTGAAATAAGAAAAAATAAAGATCCTTGGAACGAATCAACATATAATTATTACGACTCTCCTGAATCCTAAAAAACTTTTCAGTAAGACAATGTGATACAATTATGCAAATTTTTGCTCGGGGAGATTTTGTCAGCATGTCCCAAAAATTAAGCATAGATCAAAGAAGTATATATGAGCTTTTGTCGGAAAAAGATTCTTTTTTTCTCGTGCCGGATTATCAACGCCCTTATACGTGGGAAGAAAAAGAATGTTCGGACGTTCGCACTCCCAGAAAACGGAAAATTTAATCCCAAAAGCGAATATTTTCTCGGATCCATCGTCGTATTCAAGAATAATAACGAACAATTTGAAGTCATCGACGGCCAGCAGAGATTAATTACTTTGTTATTGTTGCTGCGCGCATTCCACACCACATTTGAAATAAATAACGATAACGCTTTTGACTCAGACAAAATCTCCGCCGTATGCAAGCAAATAGCAAAATGTATCTGGAAAACTGACGAATACTACAAACCTTTTTATGATCAGCTGAAAATCGATTCTCAAGTCGCAACCGATGATAGCACTAACGAACTTTTTAATATTTTGCGCGAAGGATTAATATACAACGAAAGCACTTCACGTTATATGCAGAATTATAAATTTTATCTCGGCAAAATTAACGAATTACAGAATAATAAAGTTAACTGGCTCGACCTCCCTAACAGAATATTAAATAATTGCGTGCTTTTCCCGATTACAGCCGGCAGCCAAGATACTGCATTACGAATTTTTTCGACGCTCAATGACAGGGGCAAGCCGTTATCTGACTCGGATATCTTCAAGGTTCAATTATATAAAGCATTCTCCGCACAAGGTAAGAGAGACGATTTTATAAAAAAATGGCAGATTTTAGAGGCTGCCTGCAATAAAATTTTCTCGTCAGCTAAAGACACACCTATGAACGAATTATTTAACCGCTATATGCATTATGAACGCGCTATAGAAGGCCTCAAGGACAGCACGCAAATCGGCAGCAGAGCATTTTATGAACGCGATAACTATAAATTATTTCGTGTTGATCATGAAAGAGTATTTAAAAATTTAGTTATGCTAGCTAATTTCTGGTATGACGTTTTCAGCCAGAATGAAGACAATTTATCACCGCGCGCACTCAAGAAATTATTTATTCTCAATTATGCCCCTAATTCTATGTGGACGTTTCTCGTTTCTGTCTACTATCTGCATAATCAAGACTCTTTTGATGACGAAGATTTTTGCGGATTTCTCGATAAATTAACGGCCTTTATCTGGGCTTTCACTATTAAAAACGGAGGTTCAAGCACTAATAAACTTCGTCCGCCGTTCTATAAAGAAATGCTCAATATCGTAAATAATAAACCTATCACTTTTGCTGAATATAGATAGTGCAATGAAAAATTATAATTTCAGCGGTCAGGCAGCTATAACAAGATCTATGCTCGCATGGTGGGCAATTAATTATAAGGATCAGGCACTCCCTAAGCTCTCTAAAGATTTAAATATTGAACACCTTCGCAAAAAAGGTAAAATAGTCAATCCGGGAACTTATACAATGTTAGGCAATCAATCGCTTTTAGAAGGCAAATTACAGACTTCAGGAGCACCGTTTGACTTTCCCTACAAGAACAAAAAATATTATTCACGTTCACAGATTCAGGAGCTAAAAGAATTATCAGAGAATAATACTAATTTCGACGTGAAGGAGATTCACCAGCGCACTAAAAAAATTTCCGAGAGTTTTATTGAGTTCGTGCTTAAAAATGACCTGATGAATTATTAATTATAGAAACATGATATAATCTCCCCTGAAATCATTTTTTCACGGGAGAATTTTTTTATGTCGAGTCTTAGCGCAGAACAAAAATCTATCGAAGAATTTATGGGAAGCAAGAAAAATTTTTTCCTCATTCCCGACTATCAACGCCCTTATTCTTGGGAAGATGAAGAGTGCTTAACCCTTTGGAACGATTTATTTGCGTTCGTTTTCCCTGATAATGACTATAACTGTATACCCCATGTCGGCTATTTCTTTGCTTGTTTCCCTTGCAGCTAAAGTTTTATCGTGAATATTTCCTTCCATAAAACCGATTTTGACCAATGGAAATTGAAATAATTTTTTATGCTCACCTGCGATCCTAATAATTTTATTATTTATGTGCATTAAGCTATATTTATCAGGCCGTACAGGTATCAACACAAAATCTGCGTTCTTGAGAGCTAAATTTGTACGTTGATTAAATCCGGGAGGGCAGTCAATTATCAATAAATCTGCGTGGATGTCAAAATCTTCTTTCTTCAATAATGTACGTAACGTAAATAAATTTTTGAATCTAGGTTCTTCCTTCAAATAAAACATAGAGCTATTAAAATTTTGTTGTTCATCCTGATCGAAAGCTAGAACTTTTTTATTATTCATGAGAGCGATTTGAGTTAGTATTATAGATAAAGTTGTTTTACCGACTCCGCCTTTATCTTTATTATTGAAGACAGCTACTTTTATAGCCACGCAAATAACCTCCTGATTGATTAATGAATTTATGAAAGTTGAATAAGTTCTTGAGATAAACATATTATAGCATTGACTCGAAAATTTGAAAATATAAGCACAATACATACGAAAAGAGGAAGCCCTAATATAAAGACTTCCTCTCTGATTTAATTATAAACTGGCGACGGTCTGCTCTCCCGTGTGTACCCCACACAGTACCATCGACGCT
>JAFSWW010000112.1 GCA_017444345.1 Synergistaceae bacterium
GAAACGGGATTCGAACCCGCGACCTACGGCTTGGAAGGCCATCGCTCTAGCCAACTGAGCTATTCCCGCATGTTATTACTTCTTTCACTCTGGTCGGGGCGAGAAGATTCGAACTTCCGACCCCCTGCTCCCAAAGCAGGTGCGCTAACCAGACTGCGCTACGCCCCGCAATTTTTTCTTTCTTACGGTCGTTCAACGAGTAATTATTATAACTCTCATGCTTTATTTGTCAAATAATAAATAACGGAGCTGTACTCGAATAATAAATTATTAATTCAAGCTGCCCCGTTTATAGTTAGTCGCAAAAGATTTTGGCTTCAGCGAATAAAGCTGCTTTACCTGATATTGAGATTCTCTCGTTCTCAATGCTGCAATATAAGTAGCCTCCTCGTTGTGATGCCTGATAAGCTGTGATTTGATTCTTGTGCAATTTTTCAGCCCAATACGGTACTATATGACAATGACCGGAACCGCATACAGGGTCTTCGTTAATTTTGAGCTTGGGCGCAAAACTTCGGGAAACACAATCAATGTTGTCATGTCCCTGCGCTGTTATATGCAACAATAAGCCGTCTAGTTGCTTTACTTTTTCTAGGTCAGGCTGACAATTTTTAACGCTGTCTGAATCCTTCAAGACGCATACAAGATCACGCCCCATAAACGCATATTCAGGAGTCATTCCGCCTAAAGCATCGCAAATTTCATTTGTAACTGGAACAGATTTTAACTCATATAACGGGAAGTCCATATAATAAAGCTCGTCTTTATCTCGTCTAACTGTAAGAGGGCCGCTCATTGTGTCAAATATAATCCTGTGAGAATCCTCGTAAAAATTCATCAATACAAATGCAGTAGCTAACGTTGCATGGCCGCATAAATCTACTTCACCGCCGGGAGTAAACCAACGTAATTTATAATGTTTCAAGTCTTTAACAGTAAATGCTGTCTCTGAAAAATTGTTCTCACGCGCTATATCAATCATTAATTTTTCGTCCGGCCAAGAATTCATTATGCAGACTGCCGCTTGATTGCCTGAAAAAATTTTATCTGTGAAAGCATCAACTATATATTGTTTCATGAAAATTATTCCTCACTTAAATTATAATAATCATAAAGTAGTTATTATAGCTTATATATTGTAATAACAAGAAAATTATTATGAAATTCTGAATAAATATTCATTAACAAGAGTCAGCTGACGAAGAATCCGCTACAATTCCATTTGTTAAAGTCTTTCGGAAATGCGCATTTATTATTACTGGTGGGGAAAACGGGTCGCCATATACAACAAATTTAATATATAAGCTCAACAAAAATATCTTGTCATATTTTTTCGAAAATGTTTGCTAGTTTATTAATTTATGAACAAGCGCACAATGAAAATTTTAATGGATTTGGACAAAACTCTTTGATATTGATAAACAAATTAAGGCTCAACACAAAAAATTTTTACTGGACATACATATGATTAGAGTAAACTATTATATTAGCACAATACATTTGTAATAGCAGTCTTCATCGCAAAAAAGTTCTGCTCACTGATAATTAATCGCTCATAAAGTTAGTAAACGGCATTCTTAAACGCTGACGTTCTCTAAAGATTTGGGAGCTGCTTTCATCACTCTGACGGCAACTAATCACA
>JAFSWW010000113.1 GCA_017444345.1 Synergistaceae bacterium
ATTATATATTTCGTCTGATACACGCGTTAAAGTTTCGTGCGCATATGTCCCGTAATATGTGTGAATTTGCCCGTAGTGTATACATGGCCGCCCGTTCTCTGTAAAATCCTTTTTCTGAAAATTGCCCCCGCGTGTTATTGTTGCAATATCCCCTAGTCTCACAAATTCGACTCCCTCCGGGCAAAAAATATTAATTCTGCTCATTTTGTGTGATCTCCTGAATAAGATTATTTATTTCGTCTCTTAGTGTATTAACATGTTGAACGATTGAAATAATTTCGTTATTTAGTTGAGAAATATCAATTTTTTCGCGTGAGTCACGAGGTGCGACATAAGTACTTACGGACAAATTGAAATCCTCGCGCTTAACTTCTTCGCAGTCAACAACTCTGCAAAAGTCCTTAATATTTTCGCGTTTAGTAAATGCCTCGACGATTCTAGAAATATTTTCATGGCTGAGTCTGTTATTATTAATTGATTTAATGCATTCGTCGCTTGCGTCCATGAATAAAATTTTGTTATCGGACTTATTTTTTTTCATGACAAGAATACACGTAGCAATCGAGGCCCCGAAAAATAAATTATCAGGCATTTGAATAACTGAATCAATAAAATTATTTTCTACGAGATATTCTCTGATTTTCTGTTCAGCTCCGGCCCTGTACATAATGCCCGGAAAACAGACAATTGCGGCCGTCCCGTTTGAGTCAAGCCATGATAAAGAGTGCATAATAAACGCAAAATCTGCCTTGCTTTTAGGAGCGAGGACTCCGGCAGGTGAGAATCTGGGATCATTTATCAGCGTTGAATTATTATCAATTTTCCATGAAATAGAATACGGCGGATTAGACACGATTAAATCGAACGGCTGAAAATCCCAGTGCTGAGGGTGTATTAAAGTGTCTTCATTTGCGATATTAAATCTATCAAAAGCGATTCCGTGAAGGAACATATTAATGCGGCATAAATTATAAGTCGTGAAATTAATTTCTTGTCCGTAGAATTCCCCGACTGATTCATCACCTAGAATTTTGCGGATCTTGAGCAGTAACGAACCTGAACCGCAGGCAGGATCATAAATTTTTGAGATGTAATTTTTGCCGACTGTGCCGAGCCGTGTTAATAATTCCGAGACATCAGCAGGAGTAAAGAATTCGCCGCCCGATTTTCCTGCATTAGATGCGTACATAGACATTAAATATTCATAGGAGTCCCCTAGAGCGTCAATATTTCTGTCAGAATTTAGATTCATGTCAGCGACACCGTCTAAAAGTTTTCTGAGCCGTTCATTTCGAGTCTCTACATTTTTGCCGAGCTTGCTGCTATTAACGTCAAAATCAGCAAATAATCCCGTAAATTTTTCTTCTGAGGGAGTGCCTTTTGTTGAGTTCTCAATATTTCTGAATACTTTTTCAAGCGTCATATTTAAATTATTGTCAGATTTGGCGGAGTCTTTAATGTTGCAAAATAATTCACTGGGCAGGATAAAGAAACCTTGTTCAGGAACGAGGGACTCGCGTGCTGTTTCAGCGTCGGAGTCATTCATTTTCGAGTAGTCAAAATTTTCGATTCCTGCGGCCTTCTGGTTTGAGTTTATATAATCCGTTAAGCGTTCAGAAATGTATCTATAAAATATAGTGCCGAGTACATAATTTTTGAAGTCCCAGCCGTCAACAGCTCCCCGTAATTGATCAGCGATTGCCCAAATAGCGCGGTGAACTTCTTCACGTTCTCTGCTTTCAGTAGTCATGATAAAATAAATCGCTCCTTGTGAGAATTATATAAAAGTGTAAAGCCTAATTAATAGCTCGTCAAATTATTTTATTTCTGAATGTGAAAAATTTTTATCGTGAATGAGTCTTTACGTGCGGAGAAAGAGAGGCCGTATAAGAAAATTTGCGTGTTTATTGTCTTGTATTATAGCAGCAAAGAATTAATATAATCTCAGAGATTCAATATATAATATACTTAATTAAATAAAGGAGCTGATATTATAATGATATTCGAGCAGTTCGCAAAAATCGGAATCATTCCTGTAGTAGTACTTGACGACCCAAAAGACGCAGCACCGTTAGCAAAGGCATTATATGAAAACGGTCTCCCCTGTGCTGAAGTAACATTCAGGACAGCAGCAGCAGAAGAGTCAATCAAAATAATGACGCGTGAATTTCCTGAAATGTTAGTAGGAGCGGGAACAGTTCTCACAAAAGATCAGGCCGACCGGGCAATTAACGCAGGTGCAAAATTTATTGTCTCACCGGGACTCAATCCTAAAATCGTGCAGTATTGCCTTGATAAAAGTATGCCGATAACTCCGGGAACTCAAACACCCAGCGAGATGGAACAGGCTTTAGAACTCGGCTTAAAAGTTGTCAAATTCTTCCCTGCTGAACCTGCCGGGGGACTCAACATGATTAAGGCTGTAGCAGCTGCATATGTAGATTTAAAGTTTATGCCGACGGGCGGACTCAATGCAAATAACGTGCGTGATTATCTTGCTTATAAGAAAATTATCGCGTGCGGAGGGAGCTGGATGGTCAAGAAGGATTTAATCACGGCCGGAGAATGGGACAAAATCGGCGCACTAGTAAAAGAAGCAGCCGGAATAGTTAAAGAAATCAGGGGGTAATCAACGATGCAATTAAATTTACGTCCAAAGGGTGAATGCAAATTTGACGCAGTTAGTCTCGGTGAAGTAATGCTAAGACTCGATCCGGGCGAAGGACGAATCAGAACAGCGAGATCCTTCAGAGCATGGGAAGGCGGCGGAGAATATAACGTAATTCGCGGACTTCATAAATGTTTTGGGATGGACACGGCAGTAATTACGGCGTTTGCTGACAATGAAGTCGGCAAATTAATGAAGGATTTTATCGAGCAGGGCGGAGTCAATACGAGCCTTATTTACTGGAAAAAAACGGACGGAATCGGGAGAATCTGCCGCAATGGAATTAATTTCACTGAACGGGGCTTCGGAATTCGCGGTGCAGTGGGCTGCTCAGACAGAGCTAACACGGCAATTTCACAAGCTACTCCGGAAGAATTAGACTTTGAAACAATTTTCGGAAAAATGGGAGTCCGCTGGCTTCACACGGGGGGAATTTACGCGGCATTATCCGAGCAGTCATGCAAAACAGTAATAGAGGCCTGCAAAATCGCGAAAAAATACGGGACTCTGATCTCCTATGATTTAAATTATCGTCCTTCAATGTGGAGCGCAATAGGAGGCCAAGCAAAGGCTCAAGAAGTAAATAAAGAAGTCGCAAAATATGTCGACGTAATGATCGGCAATGAAGAAGATTTTACGGCGTGTCTAGGCTTCCAAATCGAGGGCAATGACGAGAATCTCAAAGAATTAAATCTCGACGGCTATAAAAAAATGATCGGCGAGGCTGCGAAAACTTATCCGAATTTCAAGGCAGTAGCTACGACACTAAGAACTGTACGAACTGCGACAGTTAATGACTGGAAGGCGATTTGCTGGGCGGACGGAGAAATTTACATGTCAAAAGAGTATAACGGGCTTGAAATCATGGACAGAGTCGGCGGTGGAGATTCTTTTGCGTCGGGACTTGTTTACGGCTTAATGACGACTGGCGACCCTGAGAAGGCCGTAAATTATGGAGCAGCTCACGGGGCTTTAGCAATGACAACGCCGGGCGATACTTCAATGGCGAGCGTTAAAGAAGTTGAAGCTATTATGGGCGGAGCAGGAGCGCGTGTAAAACGTTAATGGATAATAATAATTTACTTGAGACAGTAGCAGCAGCATTAGACGACAGGAAGGGCGAAAATATTATTACGCTCGACCTTAAGAATAAAGGCAGCCTGGCAGACGCATTTATATTAGTTACGGGGAATTCTGATACACACTTAAAAACTTTAGCGGACACAGCAGAAGAAGTATTAGAACGAGCCGGGCATAAATGCAAGATTGAGGGTGCAGAGAGTTCAAACTGGAGACTGATAGATGCTGGCGATATAGTAGTGCATGTATTCAGCCATAAGGGAAGAGATTTCTACAGATTGGAACGTCTGTGGGAAGAAGAATAAAATTTTTTGAGTGCCGCCGTCTCCCACCCGCCCACCCCGACGGCGGCTTGATTCACCCATTCAACGGAGTTTTTCGCGCAATAATTCTATCTCGTCAACACTCAAGCCAAGATTTATAAAATATTTCTCTGCACACTCCTGCAAATTCACGTCATAAATATTATTAACCCTGAAGGCCTTTGCAAGAAACGCGCTGATCTCATTTTTGACGACAAAATTATATTCTGACTCCGGGTCTGAGTCCGGGACAATTCCGAAATAATTATAGAATGAAATTAAATAATCGCTCACAACTTCATTTGCTGAAGCTCCCATTAAACACTCAATCAAAGCACACACAAAGCCGGCTCTGTCTTTACCTAGACTGCAATGTATCAAATAAGGCGGCTCATTTTCTGTCATGAACTTGACTCCCCGTAATAGCCCGTTTCTAAATTCTTTCGTGAAAAATTTTGTGCTGAGATTCAGGCATATTATATTTTGCTTGCTGTAATAGCTCGTATTATAGTCCGGGTAATTTCTCATGATTTTTTCTGTATCAGCTAAATTTATGAAAGTTTTGACTCCGGCTTTCTGAGCTGCTTTATCGGCTATTAAATTACGCTTGCCCCAGTTACTGACAGGCGATGACGAACGATATAATTTGCCGGGGGCTATTCCCGTCGTAGTTATCTCGCGAAAATTAGCAAATTCCCTATCACTCAAATATAAATAATTCTCACGTTCATATTTGAGCCGCCTGCTAAGGGACTTATAAAAATTTTTGCCGTTGATTGCTGCATTTGCCGGAGAAATTATAAATAATAATATTATTGCCAGTAAAAAAATTTTGCGTCTCATAAATCTGCCTCCTGTAATAAATTAATTATAGCGGCCTGCATTTCTTGAACTGTATGATTTCTTGAACGTGCGCACTCTTGAGCCTGCTTATCACAAATTAGGCACTTCCTGAAAATTTTTCGCGATAATTTCTGCCCATTTGAGTCAATCACGTCAATATCATATAGTCGGCCGATTTCCGAGTCATTCTCGATTTTGAGAGATAAATTTTTCAGCTCGTCGGGGGGGATGTTTGAGACTGACAATAAAAGCTCGTCGCCTGTGTTCTCGTGAGTCTCTATTGAGTCATTAATTTTCGCGTGAATATTTGCGAGCGATTCAAGAATTAAAATTTGCCCCCTGTCAAAAGCCTTGCGAATCAGTGAATTAGTCTTGACCGGGCCGGGAATGTTCATAGAGAAAGAAATTAGAGGCGATTTATATTTGTCAAGTAAAAATTTTTGCTCGCACGAACGTTTTTCGCGCCGCACGAGCATTTGAGATAAATTAATTTCTTGACCTGTCATTTGCAAATTGAGTCGATCCATGAAAATAACTCGTCTAAATCATAATCTCCGCCGTGTCCTGTGTCCCAGGGTGAAGCAAAATCTACATTACAGCCGTTCTCTGATAATTTCAGAGCAAGAATCGCGGGAATTGCTAAGACTGTATCACGATCCTTTGTGCCGTGCCTGATTCTCCAGTATTTTGCAGTATTCGCGCTCCCGATATAATTCATGGGATTCATAGCTTTAATAATCGCCGAGTCAGCCATTAAAGGATTAGACGCAGTGCTGTTATTATATGCGAATTCAGTAAAATGTTTGTCGCCGAATTCGTTATTTTCTGCCGAGCCCATATCTAATTGATCAAACGCGGGAGCATTCTTCTGTCTTGACGTAAAACTTGCTGAATAAGCGTCTAAATCTGCGCTCACTGCGTTATTTCCGCTCATAGTAATCCAGCTAACATTAACAGTTTCTCCGGAATTTATTGCGTCCTGTGCTGACTTGAGATAAACGCTTTCGATATATTGCTTGAATGAGCCTGAGCCGTCAGAATTAAGCGTTAAAGAAGTGCTGCCATTTTTCAAGCCGAGATTATTAACATAACTCACAAAATTTGATTTCAGAGTCGCCGAGATTCCCGAATCGCCTCCGAATACCCATTCATAAGCCATGTCGGCATTATCTAAATTAGTGATCGGACAATAGCACATTGACGCGAAAATATCATCAGAGGCATTTGCTGCGCCGAGTTCATTGAGCCATGTATTATAATCGCTTGAGTTCCCAGTCGCACCGAGTAAAGCAGAAATCGCCCCGCCCGCACTTGTACCGCTTGAGATAATTTTATCGGTATTTCCTGCCGGCAAATTGTTTTTATTGTAGCGTAAATATCTGACAGCAGCCTTATAATCTACTATGCAGGCCGGAGCAGTCCCGTAATCCGTATCACGTCCACGTAAAGCAGCCGACACAACAACGAGTCCCTTACTTAGTGCAGTGCTCAAAGATGAAGAATTCCTGCCGTCAGGTGAAGAAATGCCGCCTTTCATGTAACCTCCGACATTATTAGGCATGAAAATCGGGGCAGTCTCAGCAGTGTAGCCGTTAAGAGTCCCGCCTGAAAAATAAGTTTCGGGAATGTAAATACTTAATTGCTGATAGCTTGAATTAACGGGATTTGCTACATAGACAATATTAGAATATGCGCGATAAGATACACCGTTCACAGTGCCAGTTGTGTAATTTGACGGGTCAAAAGTTAGTGAGCTGCTTTCTTGCTGCTGCTCTTGTTCTTGTTCTTGCTGCTGGTCATCACTGACAACATCTTGATCGCCGCTTGTTACGTCTTGAGTATCAGGATAATAAAAATTGCTGCTGCTCCCACCGCATCCCGATGAGACTATGACCGAGAATATAATAAACATTCCCAGCCAGTAAAAAATTTTGCTAGAACTAGAAAATTTCATAATAAATAATCACTCCATACTATATTGATTGTGAATAATATAAATAATCTGACTAATAAAACGAGATAAATTATAGCATGATAATAATAAAATATAATATAGCAAAATATAGCACAATAGCAAAAGAGGAAGCCTCATCATAAAGACTCCCTCTTGATTTAAATTATAAACTGGCGACGGTCTGCTCTCCCGTGTGTACCCCACACAGTACCATCGACGCTAGCAGGCTTAACTTCCGAGTTCGGCATGGGATCGGGTGTGACCCTGCTGCATTGGCCGC
>JAFSWW010000114.1 GCA_017444345.1 Synergistaceae bacterium
CTGCTATTTTATAGCGTGAAAAATTTATAGAGAGGTGAAAATTTTATTATGAAAGCAGTACAAATTGTTAAACCTAATGAGCTTAGAATTATAGACATGCCCAAGCCCGTAATTAACGAGCATGATAACGTACTCGTCAAAATAAAAGCGTCGGGGATCTGCGGCTCAGACGTTGGAATCTATCACGGAACTAACGCGGCGGCAACTTATCCCAGAGTCATAGGTCATGAAATTGTCGGCGAAATTGTAGAAGTCGCCCCGAATGTTAAGACTCGCAAAGTCGGTGAAAGAGTAATTATAGATCAAGTAACAGCTTGCGGACATTGTTACGCCTGCAGGAAGTCGCGCCCTAATGTGTGTCAAAATTTGCAGGTCCGAGGCGTTCATATTGATGGAGGTTACCGCGAATTTATGGTCGTTCCCGAGAAAGATTGTTATTTGCTGCCTGATTTTCTCGAATATAAAGACGCTGTAATGATTGAGCCGACTACTATAGCCGTACAGTGCTGTTCACGCGCGCAGCTTGAGAGTGAGGACGATGTATTAATAATCGGAGCGGGGGCACTGGGAAGCAGCTTATTACGAATCGTGAAATTATTTAATCCTCATAGTATCATAATGGCCGATATTGACGAGGCCAGACTCGACGAGGCATTATCGAATGGAGCGACCGCAAAAATTAATTCACGCACTGAAGATTTAGTTAAACGCGCTAAAGAATTAACCGGAGGTTACGGCCCTACAGTTACCATTGATGCCGCCTGCGTTAAAGGGAGTCTATTAAGTGCCTGCCAAGCTGCCGGAAATGCTACACGAGTTATAACTATGGGATTCAGCATAGCACCCGACGAAATAAATCAATTTGTGATCACGTCTAAGGAGCTTGATATTCGCGGATCTCGTTTACAAAATCGCAAATTCGCCGAAGTCATTAAACTCGTGAATGAACACAAAGTAAATTTAAACGGTGCAGTCTCTCACACATTCCCATTCATGGAAGCTCAGAAAGCATTTGACTTTGTTGACAGCAGAGACCCGTCAATCCGTAAAATTTCGCTGATATTTGACTAAAAATTTATGAGTCCCTCGCAAAAATCGGGGGGCTTTTTTCTTGCAAAATAATTTAATCGTGATATAATGCGCTCGTCTCAAAAAATTTTTTACAAAGGAGCTTGACAAGATTATAATGTTTGTGTATAATTTTCACATCACATCACATTATTATTGTCTTGTTTTAGTTCTCTAGTTTCCAACAAATTTAATTATACATGGCGTGAACCGGACGGGAATAGAAATATTATTCTGTGCGGTATTTTGTCGTGTCAAAATGAAAGGAGTTAATTTTTATGCAGAGAGAAATTTTTGTGCCTGCAGATTGTGAAGTTATCTCATTTAATAAAGAAATCATTACTACAGAAAACAGCGGGACCAGCAACGGCGACTAACAAAGGAGGACGAATCAAATGCAGAAATCAGCATATATCCCGGCAGAGCTGGAAGTAATTGCGTTCAACAAAGAAATCATGATTAATACAGACAGCTCCGAACAAGAAAGCGGCCAAGGCGGCGGCGACTAACAAAGGAGGCGAGTCAAATGCGGAAATCTAAATATATCCCCGCTGAAGTTGAAATAATAGCGTTCAACAAAGAAATTATCACACAAGAATCAACCGGAGAAGGCACGGAAGGCAGCAGCAACCCATAACTATTTCTGCATACTCACTAAATGAATCGCACCTACAAAATAGCCGGGCAAATTATAGAAATCTCCTCGCATTATGATTCACTTCACGAATATTGCAGGGATTATATTTTTTCCGGTGAGCCTGATTTTATTATTAACGCTGCTGAGTCGGACATTGATTTAGAACTCACTCGCGAATATTCCCCTGATGAGCTTGAAAATTTGATACTCTACAGGAAATTAAGCGAGATAATGCCCGACTATGGCACTTTTTTAATGCACGGTTCAGCAATTGCTATAAATGGCGCGGGCTGTATTTTCACTGCACCGAGCGGGACGGGCAAATCGACTCATACAAAATTTTTGTGTGAACTCCTGAAGGATAAAGCCGTAATGGTAAACGATGACAAGCCTTTAATTACTGCTTTAATCGACAAAAAAATTACTGTTCACGGTTCGCCCTTCAATGGCAAGCACAGACGCGGTAATAATATTTCTGTACCGTTAAAAGCTGTGTGCATTCTCGAACGCTCGGAGCATAATAATATTCATGAAATCGCATTTTATGAGGCGTATACTACACTTTTAGCGCAAATTTACAGGCCTGCGACTAATGAGAGGCTCGCAAAGACTCTCGAACTTCTTGACAGAATGAACGGAGCTGTAAAATTTTATAGACTCGGCTGTAACATGAGCATTAACGCCGCTGAAGTCTCATATAATGCAATTATGAAGGGGGAATAAATTTCTATGAAGTTAAGCAAAGATTTTATCTCGCATAAGTCGGGAAGTGATTTTATTCTTGTGCCTACTGGGACGGCTGAATTTTCCGGAGTCGTTAAGGGTAATTCTACATTTGGATGGATTTATAGTTGACTTGTTAAAGAATGACACGAGCGAGTCAGAAATTATTAACGCCTTACTTGAGAAATTTGACGCTCCAGAAGATATAATAACAGCCAATGTTCACGAGACTATAAGCAAATTACAGGAAATTAACGCACTTGAATTTTAGCGAATATCTTGATTTACACGGGACTTTGACTTATACGAACGTGGGAACTAGTATGCTGCCTCTTTTGTGTCAGGGCCGGGATTTATTCACTATCACAAAGAAAAGTGAGGCGCGCTGCAAACGCGGTGATGTTGTATTATATGAACGTCCGCCCGGTAAATATATTTTGCATAGGGTTATCGAGGTCAGGGAGAAAGATTATATAATTCTCGGCGATAACTGCATAAGTAAAGAATACGGAATAACGGACAAAAATATTTTAGGCATAATGACAAGTTATACACGTTCGGGCGTTGAACATAGCATAAATAGTTTAGGCTATAAAATTTATACGTTCCTGATAATGCACACGATCGGAGCTAGAATATTTTTAAAGAAGTTATTATATAAATTTAAGAGGATCATAAAAATTTTTATTTATCATGAATAATAGCAATCAAGAATACAAGAAAATAGCTGAAATAGTAATATATCTCGCGGGCTGTGCTGTTAATTCGCAGATTCCTGAACGTGAAAAATTTTCGGGCGCGGGTCTTGAAGATATATACAAATTTGCGGAATTTCACAAGATAAGTGCTTTAATTTGCATGGCCTTAGAGTCCGCCGGAGTCAAGAATGATTTATTTTTGCAGTCAAAGGGATTATCTTTCAGCAGAATAACGAGACTCGAAATTGACGCGTTAGAATTATTTGACAGGCTCGAACACGCTAAAATTTGGTACATGCCTCTGAAGGGGTATATCATAAAAAATTATTATCCTGCTTTCGGAATGCGCGAGATGTCCGACATAGATATATTATTTGACTCAAGTCAAGCTCGTAAAGTCCGGGCAATAATGCAAGATATGGGCTTTGAGACGAAAAATTTTAATTCAGGAGCTCATGATGTTTACCAGAAAAAGCCGGTAAGTAATTTCGAGCTGCATAGAGATTTATTCGGTCCGACTGCAGAAAAATTTTATAATTATTATCATGAAATTAAGCGCAAATTAATTCTTAAAGCAGGCAGCAATTATTATTACGAGTTCAGTAAAGAAGATTTATATATTTATATTACTGCTCATGAATATAAACACTACTCTTCAGGCGGGACGGGGCTGCGTTCATTGATTGATATATATTTATTCATGAAAAAATTTGCCGGCGAGCTTGATTATAATTATATTTCATGTGAACTTGATAAACTCGGCTTGACTGAATTTGAGGCAAATAATAAATCACTTGCTATGAATCTTTTCAGCGGCGGCGATGTAAATATAATAAATCAAGAAATTTATAATTATATGATTACTTCAGGAGCTAAGGGACTTATTGAGCATAGAGTCAGCAACAAATTAAAGACTCGCAGTAAATTGAAATATTTATGTGAACGGATTTTTTTGTCTGATTTAGAACTTAGAGAGCGATTCCCATTTTTCTATAAGCATAAAATATTATTGCCTTTTCTCGTGATTTATCGCGGGTTCAGGGCTTTAACGGTGAAGAGAAAATCTATAATGATCGAGCTAAAATCTTTCATGAAAGTAAATAAACTCCCTCCGCAACAATAAAATAATCACAGAGGGAATTAATAAATTTATTCGCTTGCTTTCTTGACTAAACGCTGCCCGAATTCGTATGCTTTTCTCAAGTCTTCAGGGAATATTGTTTTATTGCGTTCGAGTCTCTGATTCCCGTCAAACATATTGCACTCATAGCGCGAGTAATCGCTAAATTGCAAAGTCTCATACACACAAAGACTCTCGTTATAGCCGAGTACACGTTTAAAAGCTGCGTCATTTGCTGCGAGTAATTCATTATAGCCGATTTTTGCCGCAATATTTTCTGACGCGTTCATTGTATAAATACTGCCCGTGCAAATTTTTTTATCGACATTCTTAATTAATTGACCGTTCGAGTCCGTGCTGTAAGTCATAACAGGAAATAATAATCTCTCAATAAATGATCTCATCATGCCGGTTACAAAGCTGAAATAAATCGGGCTGCCCATTATAATAATATCAGAGTTAAAAGCCTTCTCAAGAACTGGCCTTAATTCGTCGCGATAAACACAAATACCGTCAAAATTTTTATTCTTGAGCTTACACGCAAAACACGAGACACAGCCTTTATATTTATAGTCATAAAGGTGTATTAATTCCGTCTCGGCTCCTGATTCAGAAGCTCCCTTCATTGCGCTTTCTAAAAGTTTGGCAGTGTTCCAATTTTTGCGCGGACTGCCGTTTACAAATAATGCTTTCACGTTTATATAGCCTCCCTCAAAAAAATAAAAAATTTTACATTGACCGTAAACAAGTTTTATTATATATTATTCGCGTTCAGAATTTAAAGCGGTTTAGTAGAATAATTAAATTGTTGTAAGTAGTAATACCCCCCCCCCTGTAAGTATTTTATGCAAGAGAGAGCAGGGCGGGGAAGAAAGCAAAGGGGGATTTTTGCCGTATATTCTCGCAAGTTTTGATTTAATATTTATGCGCACAAGAATAGATTTATTAAAATTTTTATATTTATCAAGCAAATTTTACAGGAGGAATTATTATGATAAAGCGCAAGGGCTTCACGCTCGTTGAATTATTAATCGTGGTCGTTATTATGGGAGTATTAACTTCTATGATGTCAATTTCAAGTGTAGGCTCAACTGATTCGGCCAAAGCGTCCGCAATAATCGGGAATCTTGTTACAATGAGAAAAGCAGCATTAGCAGATTATATAGAAAATGGCGATACAAACTGGACAGACGCTGATTCTGTACGTGAAGCAATCGCAGCATATATGAATACTAAGGAAACAGCTATAACAGCAGCTAAATTTTCTGTATTAAAACAAGACGCTTGGTATATTTTATATGAATTTCAGACCGATGATAGCAGCTCGGTAAAGGATAAAATCGCAGGCAAAGCTAATCTTACTGGACTCTACGCGGCCACTGCTGCAACTACTGTTACAAATAATATATATACAAATGTTGCTAATAATACACATGTAGCAATAAAAGTCCGTTAATTCGCCCGTAAATCTATAATAATTTAAGAGTTTCTCTAAACTTTCAGGGAGACTCTTTTTATTTTGCCCGCCCAGTAATATATAATACTTTCACGATAAATTATTATATTCAGTAAGGAGGCCATAAAAATGGGAATGAGAGGAATTCATACGTCTATTAACGATATTCGCCGGGCAATTTTTACGGAAGTAGCAAAACTTTCATATAATTATAAAGAAGGCGACTTATCAGAAATGGAATTAATACCGTATAGAATAATCCCGGGTGAAGTCTCGCGTTATCGTGACAGTGTCTTTCTTGAGCGTGCAATAATTGAAGAAAGAATGCGGCTCGCTATGGGTTTGCCGAAAAGATCAGCTGCCGAACATGCGCCAGTCTCACTAGGTGCTGAAGAGTGCGTTCACCCCGAAAAATATTATCAGCCGCCGTTAATCAATATCATAAAATTTGCGTGTCATTCCTGCCCTGATAACAAAGTAGTAATCACAAATCAGTGTCAAGGCTGTCTAGCTCGTCCGTGCAGTCAAGTATGCCCTAAAGACGCTATTTATTTCGAGAAAGGCCAAGCCCATATTGACGAGTCAAAATGTATCAAGTGCGGCCGCTGTATGGGAGTCTGTCAATACGGTGCAATCTTACGAATGGAACGGCCCTGCGCAAAAGCCTGCGGAATGAAGGCAATCAGGAGCGACGAATATGGCCGTGCAGATATTGATCAAGATAAATGCGTTTCTTGCGGTATGTGTCTTGCAAATTGTCCATTTGGTGCTATAGCTGACAAGGCTCAAATTTTCCAGTGTATACAGGCAATCAGAAGCGAGACTCCCGTTTATGCGGCAATAGCTCCGGCCGTTGCTGGCCAGTTCGGGAAGAGTTTAACGCCTGAAAAAATGCGCGCTGCTTTCAAAGCTCTGGGATTTCACGATTTAGTAGAAGTTGCTGTCGGTGCTGATTTATGTACGTTACAGGAGGCCGAAGATTTTATTAAGGAAGTCGTCGAGGAGAAAAAATTGCCTTTCATGGGTACATCGTGCTGTCCTGCGTGGTCAGTCATGGCAAAAAAGGAATTCCCGCAATATGCAGAATGTATAAGCATGGCACTAACTCCGATGGTATTGACTGGGCGGTTAATCAAGAAGGAGCACCCCGGCTGTAAAGTTGCTTTTATAGGCCCATGTGCAGCAAAGAAATTAGAAGCCAGCCGCAGAACTATTCGCAGTGATATTGATTTTGTATTAACATTTGAAGAAGTACTCGGCATGTTTGAGGCGAAAGAAGTAGATTTTGATAATCTCGAGTCAAAACCTGTTCCGAATTCTGCCAGTGCTGACGGCCGGGGATTTGCTGTTAGCGGAGGAGTCGCGTCGGCCGTGTTAAATTGTATTAAGCACACTCACCCTGATTTAGATATCAAAGTAGAATACGCAGAGGGACTCGATAATTGCCGTAAAATGCTGCAGCTTGCTAAGGCCGGAAAATATAACGGTTATTTACTTGAGGGCATGGGCTGTCCGGGCGGATGTGTCGGCGGAGCTGGTACTGTTCAATTAATTAATCAGGCCGCTAACGAGGTCGCTAAAATCAAGAAATCGACTCAGAAATTACACGCCTATGAAAGCGAATATAATTCAATTTTGCCGCAGCTCGAAGAATAAATAAACATGATATAATACGCGTAAATTTATATATTTTGAAGGGGGCAGTTATTACAATGGCAAATAAATACGCAGGAACTCAGACGGAGAAAAATTTGCAGGCGGCCTTTGCAGGTGAGTCGCAGGCTCGTAACAAGTATACTTATTTTGCTTCAGTTGCTAAGAAAGAAGGTTATGAGCAGATAGCGGCGTTATTCTTGAAGACAGCTGACAACGAGAAAGAACACGCTAAAATGTGGTTCAAGGAACTTGACGGAATCGGCGACACAGCAGCCAATCTCGCAGCAGCAGCAGACGGCGAAAATTACGAGTGGACGGACATGTATGAGGGCTTTGCTAAGACAGCAGAGGCAGAAGGCTTTAAAGCTCTTGCAGTAAAATTCAGACTCGTAGCAGCAATTGAGAAACATCACGAGGAACGCTACAGGGCATTATTAAAGAATGTACAGGCCCAAGAAGTTTTTGCACGCAGTGAGGTTAAAGTCTGGGAGTGCAGAAATTGCGGACATATCGTAGTCGGCACAAAAGCTCCGGAAATTTGCCCGGCATGTGCTCATCCTAAGGCATATTTTGAGATCAACGCAGAGAATTATTAATTATTAGCTATTAAATTTTGCAGTCCTTCTCTGATTTGAATTTTTCAGGGAGGGACATTTTTTATGCTTTATTATTCTTTCTTACTATTTCAAAGTGTAAAATATAATCTTGAATTTATTTTATTGTGAAGGAGAGATTTATATTTTGCTGAAATCTATAAAAATTTTCGCGTTATTATTGATTCTCGCTTTGTTGCCGAGTAAGATTTTATTTGCTGCAAATTCCGTGAGTTATCTCAATGACCCTAAATATACTGTCGGAGTAAGTGATAAGGGCGCAGCTCTCGATGCAGTAAGGCGCGATCTTCCAAAAGCTAAACTTGCATATTATGACGGTGTTGACGGATTCATGGCCGTGAAGACTTCAAAAATTGACGCATATATAAACGATAGAATCACTATGATTCTTGCGTTAAAAGAAGGTTTCACAGGAGTAAAATTTTTGCCTGACTCAATTGGCGAGCCTATAAAAATCGCTATAGGAATCTCAAGAAAGTCAAAGATTCCCGGGTTACTCGGAAAAATTAATAATTTTATTGCTGAACTCAAAACAGACGGGACTCTTGCTGACATGAAAAAAAGATGGATAATTGACTCGGATTACACAATGCCCGAAATAAAAGCACCTGACAAGCCTAAATTTAAGCTCAGAGTCGGCACAGTGGGAATGATTCCGCCATATAGTTTTTATGTAAATTCAAAATTGACCGGCCATGATATAGAATTTGTGAAAAGATTTGCGGCTTGGCTGGGAGCTGATATTATATTCAAAGATTATGACTTTGCGGGAGTAATTGCGGCTGCTGTAACTGGCGATATAGATATAATTGCTGCTAACCTGCAAAATTCACCCGAACGAGCAGAAAAAATTGATTTCTCCGACGTTATAATGTCGTCAGATTTTACGGCAATGATTCGCGAAAATGATCACAGGGGCGAATTATATTTACAGCAAGAATCACACAAAGCACAAGGCATTTACAAGTCAGTGAAGGATTTAGACGGGCAAAATATCGGCGTTCAAACGGGTAATCCTGAATGGGACAAAATGATAAAGCAGCTTTTACCGAATTCTAAAATAGTTTACTATAATACTTTCACGGACTTAGTAACAGCTCTTGAGGCCCGCAAAATTCAAGCATTCCCCGGTGATGAGCCTACTTTAAGAATGATAGCAGAAGAAAATAATGATTTAGCTATTCTTGATGATGTTATAACAGAGACTTACGGGATTTCTTTTGCTTTTGCGTTGAATCAGGAGGGCGCAAATTTACGCGATAAATTTAATGAGTTCATGAACGAGATTCGGGCGAACGGCGAATTAAATCGAATTGTCAAAAAATGGACCGTTGAATCAAATAACAGACTCCCCGCCGATTATGAATCTTTACCCGGCACAAAGGGAACTATCACATTTGCAACTGAAGGAGAATATCCACCGTTTAATTATTATATTAATGGCAAAGTCGCAGGCTTGGAAATAGATTTAGCTTACGAATTCTGCAAATCACGGGGCTATGGGCTTAATATTATAACTATGAATTATGAAGCAATCCCGGCCGCTGTTAAATCAAGAAAAGCAGACTTTACAGCAAATTTTACAGCCGATGACGAGCACGGGGAAGCTATGAATTTCTCGATACCTTATTATTATTGCACTAGTAAAATGATGATTCGTAAGTCTTCAGATTTAAAGCCTGCTCACAAGACTAATTTAACGCCTGATTCAAATCATGAGAAATTTTCAAGCCTGAAAGATTTTGACGGTAAAAGAATCGGCGTTATAACCGGCTCAGTACATCCTGATATAATCATGCCCGTATTGCCCAGTGCCGAATTATTTTATTTTGACAGGAAAGCCGACGAATTAGCAGCCCTCTCATCATATAAAATTGACGCGTTTCTATGCAGCGAACCCGAAGCAATTTCGCTTTTACACGAAGATAATAATCTCGCTTATATGAACGCATATTTGAGTAAATTTGACTTGGCCTATTGTACCGCGAAAACTCCCAAAGGTAAGGCACTTGCTGATGAGTTAAGCGAATTTATACGAAGACTCAATAATGACGGCACTCTAAAAAGTTTGCAGGATAAATGGTTTCTAGGTACAGACGAGTCGCAAAAAACTTTAGAAGACTATTCACAACTGCCCGCTAAAAATGGAGTCATAAAATTTGCCCAATTTGTCCACGGAATCCCGTTTACTTATGTGCGTGATAATATTGTAGTCGGCTATGAGATTGAATTACTTGTGAAATTCTGCAAAGAAAAAGGTTACGCCCTAGAAGTATTAACTATGGATTTCAGCGGAATACTCCCGGCTGTGATTTCAGGAAAATGCGATGTCGCAGGGGGAGGCGTAATTATTACTCCTGAACGTTCGGAACAAGTTTATTTTACTGACTCGATTTATAACAGCGGGACTGTCTTAATCACTCTAAAATCTTTGTTGAATAATAATATTAAGCCCGGTCAAAAAATTTCAGACTTCAACGGCAAAAGAATAGGCGCATTAACGAGTTCAGTATTTCCTGAATTAATCAAGCAAAAATTACCGGACTCACAAGTTTTATTTTATCAGAGTCGAGCCGATGAAGTTGCCGCACTCTTGGCCGGGAAGATTGACGCTTTTGCACTCACTGAACCTGAAGCAATATCAGTCGAGAATGAAGACAAGAGAATTATATATATTCGCGACTACTTAAATAATGTCGATTTCGCGTTCGGTCTTGACAAGAATAATAATAAATTGCTTGACGAATTAAATAAATTTATTTCAGGACTTGACTCGGACGGGACTCTTGAAAGATTGCGCGATAAATGGTTCAGGGGCAATGACGAGTCGCAAAAAACTTTAGAAGACTACTCAAATTTGCCAGCTGCTAACGGCGTTATAAGATTCATTCAGGACGGAGCGAGCGCGCCATTTTCATACGTGCGTGATAATATAGTTGTAGGCTATGAGATTGAATTATTAGCAAGATTTTGCAAAGAATACGGCTATAAACTTGAGATCTTGACTATAGATTTAGGCGGAATGATTCCAGCTGTACAATCAGGACGAGGCGACATAATGGGCGGCGGGGTTGTTATCACTTCAGAACGTGCAGAAAAAATTAATTTCACAGTGCCTGACTTCAAGAGCGGGGGCGTGTTTCTTGTATTGAAATCTAAGACTCAAATATTGCCCAGCGTAAAAGATTTTGATGGTAAAAAAATTTCTGTTCCTACTGGGAATATTGCAGATACATATGTCCGCAAAAATTTGCCGAAATCAGAAATATTATATCTTGACAATGACGCAAATAAAATCGAAGCATTATTATCCGGAAAAATTGACGCATTTGCAGTTGATGAGCCTCAAGCAATGATATTAACTTCAGCTAATCCCGAACTCGTTTATATTCCTGATTATTTAATGAATTATGAGAACGCGTTTTTTGCTGCTAAGAATTCCAAAGGCGAGGCACTTATTGCGGAACTCAACGAATTTATAAAGCGTGAGGAATCTAACGGGACACTTGAGAACTTGCGCAAAATCTGGTTCAATTCCGACGAGTCGCGAAAAATAATCACTGATTACGAGAATTTACCGGATATTAAAGGCGTTATAAAATTTGCCCAGCAAGGGGACGCGCCTCCATATGCATATTTTCGTAATAATAAAATAGTCGGCTATGATGTTGAAATTATTGCGCGATTCTGCAAAGAAAGAGGCTATAAACTTGAGCTTGAGACTCTTAATTTTAACGCAATAATCCCAGCTGTTCAGTCCGGAAAATGTGATCTCGGCGGTGTAGGTTTCTCAATTACTCCCGAACGTGCTGAAAAAGTAATCTTCTCTGAGCCTATTTACAGGGGCGGCGGCGTGTTAGTAATCAAGAAAAATAATAATGCGTTGACAATTTCAGATTTTGACGGGAAAAAAATTACTGTCTCTTCTGTTTCTGTTCATGATCAGGCAGCTAGAGAGAATTTGCCTCATTCTGAAATATTATATCTTGATAATTATGCAAATCAGATGAGCGCACTTCTTGACGGAAAAGTTGACGCAATGATCCGCGATGAACCCGAAGCAATCGTGTTAAAAGAGTTAAACCCGCAGCTTGATTATATTCATGAATATTTAATGAGCTATGATAATGCCTTTATAGCTGCTAAGAATGAACACGGTGATAAATTACTCGCTCAACTCAATGAGTTTATAAAGCAGGCCGACAATAACGGGACTTTAAAGAATTTGCGTGATATCTGGTTTCATTCAGACGAGTCAAAAAAAGTCATGACAGATTATGAAAATTTACCGGATATTAACGGCGTTATAAATTTTGCGACAGATCCCGAAACACCCCCGTTTACTTATATACGAGATAATAAAGCAGTCGGCTATGATATAGAAATTATTGCTAGATTCTGCAAAGAATACGGCTATAAACTCATAATTGAAAATATTGACTTCGGCGGCTTGCTTGCTAGTGTAGCGTCCGGAAAATCTGATCTCGCAGGCGGTGCTATCACAATCACAAATGAACGTGCCCAGCAGGTAAATTTTTCTGAGCCTATATATAGGGGCGGCAACGTGTTAATATATTTAAAGCAGGATAATTTAAATCAAGAAATAAAACGAGCCGAACAAGCTGCACAATCATGGCTCACTGAATTCATGAAAGATTTAGAGTCAAGTTTTGAGCGGACATTTTTACGTGAAAATAGATGGCAGTTATTCGCAGAGGGGACTTTGATAACTTTAACAATAACTGTGCTTGCGATTATATTCGGGACTCTTTTAGGTTTTGCAATATACATGATGTGCAGGCGCGGGAATTTATTAGCGAATTTATTTGCAAGATTTTCAGTTTGGCTGATTCACGGTATGCCCATAATAGTATTATTAATGATTCTATATTATGTCGTATTTAGTAATGTCGCAATTTCCGGACTCTGGGTTGCTGTTATTGCGTTCACTCTCATATTTGGACTCAATGTATATACTATGATTTTATCGGGAGTCGGAGCTGTCGACAAAGGACAAACAGAGGCAGCCCTCGCACTGGGATTCAGCGATTCACGAACATTTTTCACGGTTATACTGCCTCAAGCTGCGTTACATTTTATGCCGGGATTTAAAGCCGCTGTCGTTGAGTTAATAAAATCCACCGCAATAGTTGGCTATATAGCTGTTCAGGACTTGACGAAAATGGGCGATATTATCAGAAGCCGGACTTATGAAGCCTTCTTCCCGTTGATTGCTGTAGCTGTGATTTATTTTATTCTCGCTGGAATTCTTAATTTATTCTCTGGAATGATTCATAATAGACTCAAGCCCGAACGCAGAAAACCCAGTGATATTTTGCGCGGAATCGACACGAGAAAGGAGTAATATAATATCATGATAAGACTTGAGCATGTAAAGAAAGCATATCCGAATGTAACGCCGTTAAAAGACGTGAACGCAGAAATTAAAGACGGTGAAGTGATTTCTATAATCGGCCCTTCAGGAACAGGCAAGAGCACTCTTTTAAGGTGTATAAATTTGCTTGAGAGACCCACGAGCGGCAAAATTTTCTTAAATGATCAGGAAATCACGAGCAAAAAATGTAATGTCCCCCTAATGCGTCAAAAAATGGGAATGGTATTTCAGCAATTTAATCTATTCGGCCATCTCACTGTAATAGAAAATATTATGCTCGCTCCCATGAAATTAAAGCATGTCTCAAAGCAGGACGCTTATAATAACGCAATGAAATTATTGCATCAGGTCGGACTCGCGAATAAATATTTGAATTATCCCGATGAGTTATCAGGCGGACAAAAACAAAGAATCGCTATAGCCCGGGCTCTGGCAATGAATCCCGAAGTGATTTTATTTGACGAACCTACAAGCGCACTAGATCCCACTATGATCGGAGAAGTTCAGGCCGTTATTCGTGAACTTGCTGGAACCGGCAAAACTATGATTATAGTTACTCATGAAATGAAATTCGCGCGATCTATTGCAACACGTGTAATTTATCTCGATGAGGGCGGAATTTATGAAGACGGCACCCCTGAGCAAATTTTTACGAATCCTAAAGGCGAGAAGACCCGGCGGTTTATTCGTAATCTCAAAGTGTTAGATATCGCAATAAATTCTACACATTTTGACTTCCCCGGCGTTGTCTCTCAGATTGAAAGTTTTTGCGCTAAAAATTTAGTTCCGTATAAGGCCGCTAATCGTCTGCAATTATCATTTGAAGAGTTAATCAATCAAATTTTACTGCCTGTTCTCTCTAATAATAATGAGCCTGATATAAATTTTTCTGCTGAATACTCCGAGAATGACGAAAAAATTAACGTTGAAGTCTCTTATAACGGCGGCTCGTTTAACCCTTCAGACAGTGAAAATAAATTATCGTGGCGATTACTTGAGAATGAAATAAAAGATTTTAATCACTCTATGAGTAATGACGGCCTAAATGTAGTAAAATTCATTGTGTGAAATCCATTAATGAAAGAGGTATCGAAATCATGAAAAAATTTGCGCTTGTTTTAGTGGCTGTTATGTTAATTTTATCGCTGGGAAGTATGGCACTTGCTAAAAATTTGCGTGTTGCCTTTATAGCTTTTGGAGATGTCAAGACGGACCCGTTTTACAAAGAAAGTTACAGCGGTGTACAAGCATTTGCAAATTCTCATACTGGTACAATAGTGAAAATTTTCCAAGAAAAGAAATTCAGCCCGTCCCTTGCCCGCAAATTAATACGTCAGGCCGTGAAAAAATATGATGTAGTTATTTATTGTGAGGCTGTTGACCCTGAAATAACGGAAATTGCAAGATCTAACAGCCGGGTAAAATTTATATTTACTGAATATTGGCCGATTGATTATAAAGCAAAAAATGTCGAACTCCCGAACGTTTATGCAATGCGCTTTAAGGATGACGAATTAGGACTATTGGCCGGGCTTGCTGCTGCGTTGTCTAGCAAAACAAAAAAAGTAGCTTCTGTTCATGGTGTAGTAATGCCGAGTAATAGAAGATTTCAGGAAGGTTTTGCGGCTGGCGTGAAGTATGCTAACGAGAATTATAACGCAAATACAAAAGTTATCGAGCTCGGAGAATTTGAAGGTGTTGACTCGTCCGGTCAAAGTATAGGCGGGAATTATATAGGCTCATTCACTAACACTGCAAAAGCTGCAATTATCGGTCAGGCTTTAATAAATTCAGGCTGTGATGTAATATTTATTTCAGCTGGCGGGGCTGGCGACGGAGTTATTGACGCTGCAAAGAATTCGGGCAATGTAAAATTAATCGGCTGTGATACGGATCAATTTGACGCAGGCTTTGACGGCGATAAAAATATAATTCTCACAAGTGTTATAAAATTAATGACTCCTCAGATTTTGAGCGTCCTAAATGATATAGAATCCGGCTATTTCAGGAACGGAAATTATTTACTGGGCGCAAGTAATCATGCAGTAGGCTACGTTAAGGGCGATCACTGTTTACTGGATTCAGATGTTGCGGAAAAACTTGACTCGGCATTTGATTTAATGAAGTCCGGCGAGTTAGTCCCGTTACATTAAAATATATTTATTATTCAGGAGGTAATTTATATCATGAAAAAAATTTTTGCTTTATCGTTATTAGTCGTTATGTTATTTGCTGCGAGTGCCAGTGCTACGGTTACAGTCGGCCGTCATAGCATGTTGAATTTCACCGAGTCCGACATGGTCAAGTTAATGCAGGAAAGCACACACAGAGAATTTTTTGTCGGTCTTGATGTAACAGATATTGCTATTAAATTCTATGACACTCTAGTTTTAATGCAGATGGCCTTAAATAAGGGCGATGTTCAAGTTTTAAGCCTGCCTCAGTGTGTAGCTGAATACATGTTAAATAATAATAATAATTATGCTATTAAGGGCATTGACTGGTGGTTTATCTCGTCAGCATGTACGCTTAATTTTGCTTTCTTGGAAGATAACAAGACTTTGCAGAAAAATTTTAATGACGCTCTTGACGATATGAAGAGACTCGGCGTGCTGGGAATGCTTGAGCATAAATATATAACTGATCCCGAACCTAACACGTTAAGCCCCGTAGAGTTCCCGAAATTCCCCGGCGAGCCTACTATAACAGTAGCAGTAACAGGAGACTTGCCCCCTATAGATTATATTGCACCGGACGGGACTCCAGCAGGATATAATACTGCCTTGCTTGCAGAGATTGCTAATAGACTCAAAGTAAATATTAAGCTCATAAACGTTGAGACAGGTGCGCGCGCTGCTGCCTTACAATCAGGACGTGCCGATGTAGCTTTCTGGTTCCAAAGCAATATGGACGAGACTATACCCGCAATTGATGTACCTCAGGGATTAATAATTTCTAAGCCTTATTACAAATGGAACGAGCAGTATTTTATCGGACTTAACAAGAAATAATTTAATTGAGAAATTTTCACGTTCTCCCTTGTTTATATAGCAGGGGAGAATTTTTTTTGCGCGATACATCCCCTGCCAGTTCGTGGAAAATTATTTTATTCGAGATTTATAATTCTAGTCATTGTTGAAATCAGATCATAGCCGTCCCATATTAAAGCAAAATCAAGAGTCCGGCCCACTGGGACAATTCTGTCAATGCCTTTGACTCCTGAATTTATTAGAGGCGTGAAAATATTTTGATTTGCTATATAAGAAACTGTCTGACAGCGTTTATCATTACATAAATTTTTTATCTGTATAATATTATTGCAGTCGTATTCAAAGAAGAAGCCGCTGTTATCGCGATAATTTATAAACTCAGGACTTAAAGATTTGAGATTTATTCGTACTATTAAATTATCGCTTGAGTGTAATATTTCGCAGTCAGGAATTTTTGCGGCGCATATATATGCACTTGTCAGCTTATTTATTGCTTGAATCGGCATGATATTATATTTTTTGCGGGTTATCTCGTGAAAGTCAGGCCAGAAAAATTTTTTAGCTGTATTAATTCTTTCTTGATCGCCCAGCCATATAATAAAATTAGGGCTCGTGCAGGCGTTCTGATCAGTCAAAAAAGTATCGTTATAGAAATTTTGTGATATTTTATTCTTGTCAGGCTCATTCAGCGATAAATAATATTCAGAGTCAATTACTGTAATAGAATATCTATCAGCAAATGTAATTTCTATTGAGCGCGGATTTAATGGCGATTTACGTATTTCTTTGATGGTCTCATCGCCGCCCCATATTACGCGGATATCTGAAATTGACGAGAGAAAATTATTTATATAATTATCATGCTCATAACGAACGAGAATAATATAATTTTTTAACGAGTCATAATTTTCCAGGATTATATTAACAGCTCGATTTATAATTCTGACTTGATCAAAATTTTTTGAGGGAATTCTGACAATATTTGCATTGCCTGTTAACAGCCCTGACACGAGAGAATATGCAAAATTTACAGGAACATTAGACGGCGCAATGTGAAAAGCTGTTCCACGACCGAGCCGGAAATTTTTATTATTTAATTTCTCGCGCATGTTATTAACTGAACTTTTACGAATCCAGAAAGCAAACGTGATTATATCAGGATATAATTTTGCTTCAGAATCATGCATTAAATAACGTGAAAGCTCATCAAGAAAATTTATTATCTCGTCATCAAATGGAATTTTAGCGGGAATGCTCGATAAATTTATCAGGTTATCGGCTGAACCTGTCAGAAAATTAATTTTGCTCAATATCTGCTGCATAAGTATCGCTGCACCCCCTTAATTCGGCCCGCTTTAATCTGCCTGTAATCCTGAAATATTTTCCTTTACGGCCGCACGGACAATTATCGACTCCGAGTATAACGCCCTCGTCTTCAGTTAATAAATTATGTCCGGGATAAGATTCAGGAATGACTGACAAAACTTGTATAATGCCGTTCTCGCCAATATTGCACTCTGAGAAGTCAAAGCCCCGCCGTGTAATTACATCTGAAAAAATGCTGGCGTGTAAATTTCCGTGTTCGCATTGCATGTAAATACAGCCGGTTTGCTCGACCATGCCGTAATAATTATAAATTTTATCGAGTCCGCAAATCTCGTTTAATTTATCATGGAATTCAGAATGACTCACGGATTCAGACTCTAACTTTTTCCAGCCTCCGCCGTGTATTAATATCCCGTTTGAGAGATTAATTTTTCCGGGTAATTTTCGCAGTGCCTTATAAAAATATTCCCAGATCATGAATGTGAAGCCGAATAATAAAATTTTTTTGCCGCTGTTAATCTCAAGAAATTCGCGAAGAGCTTTTATATTTAGCTGCATATTATCGTCGAGTGCGTAAATTTTTTTAGTGCCAAGAATCGAGAAACCCAGAATTCCCGCCCCCCTTGCTGAAAACATTGCGCGATTCTTTATTACACTGGGCGAGTCAATAATTATCATGGGCATTCTTTCATGTCCGGTAAAATCAGAGACGATTTTTATCATGGCTCGCTGTTGATTCATGGCTGTTAATTTATCAAGGAAAATTTTGCTCACTGCTTGGCCCGTTGTTCCTGATGAGGTCATTACTTTCACGATTTCTGAGTCATTTACTGATTTTAGCTCAAGTTCCTTAAAGAGTCTCACCGGCAAAAATGGCAGTTCATTATATAAATTCACTTTGTCAGAGTCAAAATTTACAGCTCTCAAAATATTATGATACTCTTTGCAGTGTTTATCATGAAAATCTGTTAATTCTCTAAGCCGCTGAGTGAGTAATTTATTTTTTCCTGATTTATCGAGCTCAAAAGGTGCAAGATTTAATATTTCGTCAAATGTCATAGTATTTTCTCAACTCGTTATACATGATTTTGCCGGATTGATTTCGGGGGATTTCGTCAATTATCACGACTTTGAAAGCTGAAGGATTTAATTTTGTCTTATTTTCTGCGAACTCTTTTATTTGAGCCGCTAAATTTTTATTCTTGTCAGTGATAAATATATACATTTTATCGTCAAGTCCGGAGCTTACTGACTCGATATTAAATTTTCCGTGTATCAGCCTGTCAATTTCGTCGAGATTAACACGATTGCCGTAAATTTTCAGGAATCTTTTTTTGCGTCCAACTATATAAAAATATCCGTCCGAGTCAAATTCTGCTATATCGCCAGTTTTCAAGACTCCCCCGCGCTCATCGCCTTTAGATAAATCTTCGCCGCTTTCTGCATAGCCCAGTGTAACATTTTCGCCCATATAAACAAGTTCGCCCGGAGTCAAAATCTGCGTTATTTCTTGATCATTATCATCAATGAGCTTAAATTTTCCGCCCGGTATTGCTATTCCTATAGAACCGTTTTTTGTTAAAGCCTTATCACTCGGCAAATAACTCATTCTCGCTGTTGCCTCGCATTGACCGTACATGATAATAAAATTTTTATTATTTTCTTGAGCATAACGCGCAAATTTTCCTTGTAATTCCGGCAAAATCTTCCCCCCTGCTTGAGTAAGAGTCCTTAACGCCGGCAAATTCATTCTGTAAAAATTTAATTTATCAAGAATTTCATACGTGTACGGCACACCGCTTAAAGACGTAGCATTTTCTCGTCTCATGAAATCCCAGAAATCTTTTTGCATTAGAGTCTTATCAGTTACGAGAATTGCAGCACCTGATAATAAATGCGAGTTTATTATTGACAGCCCATAAGTATAATTCATAGGGAGAGTCGTAATAGGACGTTCTGACTCGTTAAGATTTAAATATTTCTTGATAGAAAGCGCGTTAGATAAAATATTCCTGTATGACTGCCTGACAAATTTAGGCGACCCTGTAGAACCTGAAGTAGTAAGCAATAAAGCTAATTGATCATATAAATCAAATTCACGTTCATAATTAGTCTTGAGCAGCGAATAATCATAAATATTATAAATCTCTGTCATATTATGCATATCACGAAAATTTTTGCGCTGATCTTCAGGAATCCATAAATAAGCAGGCTTGTAAATTTCCATGAGTCTAATCAGAGAGTCAGAGTCAATATTGCTATTTAACAACAACGGGACAATATTATTATTTATAAACGCAACATAACCGAGAATGGAGCTGATTTTATTTTGACACAAGCAAAAAACTAGACACCTGCGGCCAAGTAAATTTGCGACTCTTTCGGACTCGATTTTAAGCTCATGATAGGACAAGTTATTATTATGCTCATCAATCAGGGCTGTATTATTCGCGAATGAGTCCAGATTCCATATTTTATAATGCATATCTCTATTTTTAAGCAATCTGCACGCCGTATTTCTTGAGAATCTCAATGCCCCGCTCAAATGAATTAAAATCTATTATATCAGCCGTATCAAAAATTGTGTCAAATGCATTTTCCAGCGACGATATAAGCATCATATGACCCACTGAATCCCACGCGGGGACGCTTTGATAAGTCAAGCCCGTTAACTGATCTTCGTTAATTTCCAATGTCTTAGCAAAAATTTTCTTGTACTTCTCTAAATTAGTCATGATTTATAATTTCCTCCATAAAAATAAAAATTTATATCATTGCTCCGCCGTTGACTCCTAGAATTTCTCCCGTCATATACCGCGCTAAATCCGACGCAAGAAACGCAATCACGTCCGCTATATCTTCAGGAGTTCCGAGTCTTCCCATTCTGATATTATTCAGGTAATTATTTATTTTTTCTTGGCCTATGCTTCTGAACATATCAGTGTCAATCATTCCCGGCGCGACTGCATTAACTCGAATCCCATAATGAGCCAGTTCTTTAGCTGCTGTCTTAGTCATAGCTGCAACTGCTCCCTTTGTGGCTGAATAAACAAGCTGCCCGGAGTTGCCTTCAATTCCTACTATGCTTGATAAATTTATTATGCAGCCGCTTTTCTGGAAGATCATTTGTTTAGCTGCGATTTGTAACATGTTCATGACCCCGAACACATTAGTCTCGTATATTTCCTGCATTAGTTCACGAGTTATCATGCCGATTAAAGCGTCCTTCATTATTCCTGCGTTATTTACAAGAATGTCAAGTTTTCCGGATTCTTTTCTGATTTGCAAGATAGATTTTTTTGCTGCTGATTCGTCTCTCACGTCGAAATATAGAGCTTTGACCGTTGTATTATATTCTTTGCTGATTTCTTCACATAGAGAATCTATATTTTTAGGTGCTCGGCAATTAGCATAAACGATCGCCCCCTCTTCAGCAAATTTTTTAACTGCAGCGGCTCCGATTCCCCGGCTGGCTCCTGTGATTAAGCAGACTTTATTATTAAGCAAGTTCATATTTTGCCCCCTAAAAATTTAATGCCTGAAAACTTTTCCGTCGATATTTCTCGCAATTACTCTTGCGGGATTACCGAGTGCGACAACTGAGTCAGGTACGTTTTTATACACGACTGAACCCATGCCAATGATGGATTTATCCCCGATTGAGATTTTTTCTTTTAGTGCTGCACTGAGGCCGATATATGTAAATTTTCCGATTGAGACATTGCCGGCTATATTTCCAAAGCCTGAAATCATGCACCCTTCTTGAAGTAAATCATCATGTCCGATATTGCAGTGAGGTTGAATATAGACATAATCTTTTATTGTTACGTTGCATGAGATAAAGCAGCCATATTGAATTGTTACGCCTCGTCCTATAATTGTCGAGTCAGGTATATAAATATCAGGGTGAATTAATGAAGCCAGCTTTATATTATCATCGTCAAGTTTATGGAAAATTTTCTCACGTACTTGAGGCTCGCCTACAGCTACAGTTATTTCTGATGAGCCGACGTATTTATCGCAGAATTCTTCATAACTAATAACATTGATATTATTAACTTGTTTAGAATTAATTTCTACGTTCACAATAAAATATATTTCCGACCATTTTTGACTCTTAGCGTTTATAATCCGCGCTAATTCTAAGACTTCCCGACCTAAACCGCCAGCCCCGAAAATTCCTAATATTTTATTCATTGAAGATTACCCCCTGATTGTCCCGGAGTAATATATAAATTCGTGAAAAGTTTATAACAAAAAAATTTGCAGGTTACTATTTCGGGCAAAACCGTCAAAATAAATATTATTACTTGTGAATGAAGACTAACATACTTACTTAATAATGCGTCATTTGGCGGTAATACCCCCCCCCCCTAAG
The DNA here is from genome assembly GCA_017444345.1 of Synergistaceae bacterium. Taxonomy (NCBI): domain Bacteria; kingdom Thermotogati; phylum Synergistota; class Synergistia; order Synergistales; family Synergistaceae; species Synergistaceae bacterium. The sequence continues at coordinate 22,062 of JAFSWW010000114.1, forward strand.
TAATATTGCGCACATTTAAGTACGTGAAATAAATTTCTGCTCATTATTACGTTAAATTTCCTCTCTTCTTTGCTAAATTTTTCCATGTATTATAGCAAATAATAATCTCTACAGTAAAAATTCAGAAAAGTTATATAATATATACACTCTAAATTTATTTAAATAAGGAGGTTGTATTATGACAAAAAAATTTATTATCGCGTTATTAATTCTTGTCATGAGCGTAAATGTCTGCTTTGCTGCTGATTCAAACAAGAGTGATTCACTCTTTCAAGCTGCTTTGCTGCAGTCCTTAATGTCGGGAGTCTATGACGGCTTTATAACTGTTAAAGAAGTCAAGAATTACGGCGATATAGGAATCGGGACATTTCAGAGCGTCAACGGTGAATTAATAATGCTTGACGGCGAAATCTACCAGGCTTTATGGGACGGCAGCGTAAAAATTGCTGATGACTCCGAGACTGTGCCATTTTGCAACGTTACATTTTTTGATTCTGATATAACACGCGAGAATGTCAGTGCGGAAAATATAGCCGAGCTTAAATCAAAACTTGATGAGATTGTTAATTCACACGGTAAGAATCAATTTTACATGGCAAAAATTTCGGGTGAATTTAATTCTATTCTCGTTCGCAGTGAGTTAGCCCAGCAAAAACCGTATAAGCCCCTTGACGCAGCACTAAAGACAGATCAGCGAGAATTCACTTATAAAAATATTTCCGGAGTCCTCGTTGCTTTGTATTGTCCTGCTTATATGAACGGTCTTAATACTCCCGGCTGGCACTTGCATTTTATCTCGAATGACAGGACAAAGGGCGGCCATGTTCTTGAGCTTGAGACAAATTCATGCAAGGTCGAACTTGATATTATGAGCGGCTTTAATATGATTTTACCGGATAATGCTGGCTTTAACGATAAAGATTTAGCTGTTGAGATGGGTTCACGCATTAAAGAAGTCGAGGGCGGAAAATAATTTTTGCTTACTCAAGTTTATTTGCTTGATATTAGCGGGCATTTAAATTACCCAGTTACAAAATATCTTGATTATTTACCAGTTGAACGCCGCGAGTCGATTCTGCGTTATAAATTTTTACCGGATCAAAATCGGACTTTATGGGCTGAATTACTAGCAAAAAAATTAATTGCCGGTTTACTTGCTAGAAATTTTCAAGATATAACTATCAAACGAGACTCAAGCGGGAGGCCATACCACGAAAATATTTGCTTCAGCCTCTCGCACTGTTCTAACTGGGTCGCTTGTTCAATCGGAGATAATATTAACGGAGTCGATATTGAAATTATTTCACGCCGGGCGAGTCTCAAAATTTCCAAACGTTTTTATTTGCAAAGTGAGCATAATACTATAAAATTTTTGCATGATAACGGCCAAGACTGGGAGCGAAAATTTTTTGAATACTGGACTCTCAAAGAAAGCTGCTTAAAGTGTTTAAATCTTAATAACTGGGCTGAAGTCGACTGCGAGAAATTATTATCATGTAATCACGAAATAGCCGGGAGAAATTTTTTCTTGAATGATTTAGTGATTGCCTGCTGTTCAAAACGTGAATATCTGCCTAATAATATAATAATCTTAGAAGGAGGGAATAATTTTATAAATGGGTAAATATTTTTTCAGGCGCGTATTAGTGAGTCTTCTCACACTCTTTGTAGTAATAACTATTACATTTTTTATGATGCAAGCCATCCCCGGAGGCCCATTCACTGAAGAGAAAGCAATCCCCGATTTTGTTATTGAAAAAATGATGACTCAATACGGACTCGATGATCCGATTTATATTCAATATGGGCGTTATTTATTGAATGTCTTGAGACTCGATTTAGGGCCTTCATACAGGTACGAGGGGATTTCAGTAAATGAGATAATTTCAGAGAGCTTCCCGGTCTCGTTCATGGTCGGCGGGCTTGCTTTGATTCTTGCGCTGTTAGTGGGAATTCCTGCGGGCATTATTTCGGCATTGAATCGCGGCAAATGGCAGGATCGGCTTTCTATGATTCTTGCGACACTGGGAGTAACTATTCCGGGATTTATAATTGCTGCTTTGCTTGTATATATTTTTGCGTGGCGTTTAGGCTGGGCGACTGTAGGATTCTGGGAAGGATTTTCTACGGCGATTTTACCGGCTTTGACTCTTGCGTTATATCCGGCGGCGTTTATTTCTCGTTTAGTTCGTTCGAGCATGTTGGAAATTTTGACTCAGGACTATATAAGAACTGCATATTCTAAAGGTTTGAGCGAGTTTGCTATAATTTATATTCACGCTCTAAAGAATGCAATTATTCCCGTCATAACTTATTTAGGGCCTCTTACCGCGGGAATCTTAACGGGGAGTTTTGTAGTTGAACAAGTTTTCGGAGTTCCCGGGCTCGGCACATTCTTTGTAACAAGCATAAATAATAGAGATTACACGACTATAATGGGAGTTACTATATTTTATAGTGCGCTGTTAGTATTCTTTAATTTGATTGCTGATTGCTGCCTAGCTTTGATAGATCCCAGAATCAAATTACAATAATAAATAGTGAGGGAATA
>JAFSWW010000115.1 GCA_017444345.1 Synergistaceae bacterium
GGGTGGGGACTACTCAACTCAAACGAGCGACTCGTTTAATGCGTGTGTGAGTAAAATTTTGCAAAAATGGGACTCGTTATATGCGCAAAATATAAACATGGGCTGGACTCATTTAATGCGTGAGTAAATAAAAATTTTCAGAATGGGACTCGTTATGTACGAAATAATTATAATGACGAGTTATGACGCAAAATATAAATTTTTACAGGCGGGACTCGCTATAAATTAATAAATGAATGGAGATTTTAACATGTCAGAACTAGAAAAAAATTATATATGTCCGTTAAAGCACTTAGCTGACACTTTCGGCGGAAAATGGAAATTGCCTATAATTTGCATACTTTCTAGCGATAATGACTCGCCCAAACGTTACAGCGTGTTAAAGCGCAGGCTCGGAAATATCACAAATTTAATGCTCGCACAATCTTTGAGGGAGCTTGAGTCATCCGGTCTAGTTCACAGAGAGCAATATAACGAGATCCCACCCAGAGTCGAATATTCGCTGACTGAGCGCGGGAAGAGTGCATTAACATTTTTGACTCACGCGGCAGAATGGGCTATGAAGGATTTGCAAGAAGATTCACAGCAAATTTTTTGTGATAAATGCGTTATTACAGATTAATTTTTTCGTTACAGCCTAATTATATAAATTATAATAAAATATGTTATGCAAATTTTATATTAAATCAGGAGCAAAATTTTTATATGACATGACAAAAATTTATTCACAGTGTGAAATATTTTAATAAATTACGTGAAAATCTCTCTTTGCGTGAAATCATATCGCAGGGAGGTGAAATTATATATTAATCAGGAGGCTTAAATTTTTATGGACAAAATTTTAACGTCAAGGCAAGGCCCATGGATCGCAGGCGGTTTTATTGGCCTAATCGCAGTAGCACTCGCACATTTCGGGAATCCCGGCAACATGGGATTTTGCGTTGCATGTTTCACACGAGATATTGCCGGAGCTTTAGGTTTTCACAGAGCCGGAGTCGTGCAGTATATTCGCCCTGAAATTCCCGGATTTATTCTCGGTTCGTTCTTATCAGCTTTATTATTTCGTGAATATTCACCTAGAGGCGGATCTTCTCCTGTTGTGAGATTCGGACTTGGAGTTTTTGCCATGCTCGGCGCGCTTGTATTTCTCGGTTGTCCGTGGCGTGCTTATTTAAGAGTTGCCGGCGGAGATTGGAACGCTTTATACGGCGTGGGCGGCTTAATTGTCGGAGTCATAATCGGAATTATATTTTTATGGCGTGGCTTCAGTCTCGGAGCAGCTGAGTCGAATCCTAAAGCAGCAGGTTTAATTATGCCGTTAATCGCGATTTCCTTACTTGCTTTATTATTTATTGCGCCTAAATTCGGGGAGAATGCACCGATATTTTTCTCGGAAAAAGGCCCGGGCTCACAGCATGCGCCTGTCTTAATGGCACTCGGAGCGGGTTTGCTTGTCGGCTGGCTCGCACAAAGAAGCAGATTTTGCACAGTCGGAGCGATTCGTGATTTTCTCATGATGGGCGATGCTTATTTGCTTAAGGGAATAATCGCGTTTACCCTCGCAGCATTTGCAGGAAATTACGCGCTCGGAACGTTCAAGCCGGGATTTGAGTCTCAGCCTGTCGCACATAGTAATCAACTATGGAATTTCTTAGGCATGGTATTATCGGGGCTTGCTTTTACTCTCGCAGGTGGCTGCCCGGGTCGTCAATTAATTATGGCCGGTGAAGGAGATTCAGACGCGGGAATATTTATAATCGGAATGCTTACAGGTGCGGCAATTGCTCATAATTTTTCGGCTGCTTCGAGCGGTGCAGGACTCGGCCCTAATGGTATTTATGTAACTGTAATCGGGCTAATTTTCTGTTTATGCGTCGGAGTTTGTTTTGTTGATAGGGGGTAATCTTTCATGAGCGAAATTATTAAAGTCAATGCGCGGGGCTTGTCATGTCCTCAGCCGGTATTAGAGACTCGCAAAGCAATATCGGGACTTGATTCGGGCGTTGTTGAAATTCTAGTAGACACAGCGACATCAAGAAATAATGTTACTCGTTTTGCAGAGAATAAAGGCTGGAGAGTCGAGTGTGAAGAGCTTGACGAGGGCGGCTATAAGTTGACGCTGCAAAAGTGAGACCGTAAAATAAAACCTGCTGAATGATTCAATCACTCGGCAGGATAATTTTTTGCGATAATTGGCGGAAGTGTGTGGGAATCGAACCCACCAGAGACAGCTTAAACCGCCTCTCACCGGGTTTGAAGCCCGGGCCCATCACCAGACAAATCTCACTTCCGATTCTATAAACAGGCGATTAATGCATTATAATTGATTCAGCCGTAAAAATCTATTATGACAAGGAAAATTTTTTATTAGAATGCTTAATTTTTCGTACAAGATATTATTTGACAGAGTATTTGACCCTATAGCGATTCACAAAGTCGAGCTTGAATCTAATAATATTATATTTATAGACGTGAATCCGGCTTATGAAAGAGTCATGAAATTATCACGCTCTGAAGTAATAGGCAAAAATTTTAATGAAGTCTGGCCAAATGCTGAGCCCCGCTGGCAAAAAATTATTCGTGAATGTGTAGCTAAAAAAAGGACTGTTCACTGTATCGGAGAAAGTGTTGACGTAAACAGCTATCTCGAAGCTATTGCATTCCCTATGTCTCAAGAAATGGCGGCGGTAATTTTCCTTGATCGTACGAAATTAAAGCGTTCTGATAATATAATTAGAAAACGTCAGCGTCAATTAAGAGAACTCGCAGCACAGCTCACTATCATAGAAGAAAGCACCCGCCGTGAAATTGCCTCATATTTGCATGACAGAGTCGGCTATGATTTAATATTACAGCTAAAAAATTTGCGTGAGATTGACTCTCTTGATGACATAAAGCAAATTAAATCGCTCGCAAAAAATTTAATTATCAGCACTGAAAATATTATTTCAGAGAATCGCAGCCTAATTTTTGAGTTAAGCCCCCCTGTTTTGAAGGAAGCCGGACTAAATCCCGCACTTGACGAACTCGCGAAAAATATTCTTGCACCTCATGGAATTTTCTGGGAGGTAATATCTAAGGGCGACTCAGAAAAATTTATACCCGATGACTCTATCAGCGTTATTCTTTATAGAATGTCAAGAGAGTTATTAATTAACATAGTCAAGCATTCACAGGCTTCACAGGTAAATATTATTATAAATCACAAGCCCGAATTTATTACAATCGCAATCGAGGACAACGGCACAGGACTTGTGAATAATAATAAAGGTTTTGGATTATTCAGTATTCAAGAAAGATTATTAGCACTCGGAGGAAATTTTAAGATTATATCTGAACCGGGCAAAGGTTTAATGGCCGTTATGACATGCCCGCTGAAATTAAAGAATGGAGAAATTTTGCATGACACGGATTTTATTAGCAGACGATCATAATTTATTTATTGAAGGTTTAACAGAATTAATGCGCAAATATCAGGATATAGAACTCGCAGGCCAAGCTAAAAACGGTCTTGAAGTTATCGAGCAGACTCAAAAATTACAGCCTGAATTAATCTTAATGGATATAGCTATGCCCGAACTTAACGGGATAAAAGCAGCACGTCAGATTCTCGCAAAATTCCCGCTCATAAAAATTATAGTTCTATCAATGTATAACAGCCGTGAATTAATAGTCGAGAGTTTACGAGCAGGAGTTCAGGGTTATATCTTGAAAGAATGCAGCTCAAGTGAATTACACGAGGCAATTATAACTGTAATGGGCGGAAATTATTATATTGCCCGTTCGTCTCTTGCTGTAGTAGTTGAAGATTATTTGCGTTTACTCAAGGCCGACGAGAGAAATTCAGCGCGCTTATTATCAGAAAGGGAACGGGAAGTCCTGAAACTTTTAGCAGAGGGCCGGAACACTAAAGAAATCGCTTACGACCTATCAATCAGCAAAAACACAGTGGACGTTCACAGGCGGCACATCATGGAAAAAACGGGCTGCACGAGCATGGCGAGTCTAGTTCGTTATGCAATAAGGGAGGGCTATTAATGGGAATATATTTAAATAATGCTGCAACAACTTGGCCGAAACCTGAAAGAGTCGCGGATTCAATGCGAAATTTTTTGCTTAAGGGCGGTGCAAATTCTTCACGCGGTACTTCTTCAGCCCGCGACATGTCGACAATGAATTTAATTCTAGACTGCAGAATCAAACTCGCTGAATTTTTTAACGGCTGGGATAACTTGAATCCCCTTTTAGTAACTTTTTGTGCGAATATCACGGAAGCTATAAATATAGTTTTGCGGGGATTTCTAAAACCGGGAATGAACGTATTAACTTCTTCAATGGAACATAACGCAGTAATGAGGCCTTTGCGTTATTTAGAATCTCACGGCGTAAAAGTTGACATTTTGCAGGCTGACTTATCAGGGAGTCTGAATCCTGATGATTTAGCTAATAGACTCGCAAGTAATAAATATGATCTCGCAATTTTTTCACATGCAAGCAACGTATCAGGAACGTTACAAGATATTAGCTCGCTCGCTGAAATTTGCCGTAAAAATAATTTGCCGCTCGTAATTGACTCAGCTCAGACGGCAGGAATTATTAATATTAATGCAAGTGAATTAAATCTAGCTGCTTTATGTTTTACCGGACATAAAAGTTTAATGGGACCTCAAGGAACAGGCGGAATAATTTGGAATCCTGATTTTGCGGCGCGTGTTGAGCTAATTATAACGGGAGGCACAGGGAGTTATTCGCATTTGGAGATTCAACCCGAAGATTTGCCCGATAAATTTGAGTCAGGGACTCCGAATTTGCCGGGAATTGCCGGGTTAAATGCTGCGTTAGACTGGCTTAATGAGACGGGAATTAATAACATAGCAAATAAAGAACTTGAGACTGGCGCATATTTTCTTGAGAGATTGCTAAAATTTGATGATATTCTTTTAACCGGAAAATCTGACATGAATAATAGACTCCTAGTTTTTGCTTTTAACGTTAAGAATATAGATAATGGGATTCTTGCTGATGAGTTATCGCGTTTAGGATTCGAGACCCGCCCCGGACTTCATTGCGCACCGATTGCACATAAGACTCTAAACACTTTTCCGCAGGGAGCATTGAGAGTCTCACCGGGATATTTCACGAGTCATGACGAGATTGACGAGTTTTTTGCTGGATTGAGTGAAGCAATAAAGCGTGTATGAATCAA
>JAFSWW010000116.1 GCA_017444345.1 Synergistaceae bacterium
ATGTAGAAAATACGTTTTTGAAATTAAAACAGTGGCGAGGCATTGCAACCCGTTACGCTAAAAAATCATCGTCATTCATAGCTTCAGTTCAGATATGTGCAATGTTTATGTGGCTTTATATATTATGACGACACCGTCTAAATACTATAACATTACGCCTTTAATGGGAATAACTCAATGCGATATAGAATTAACGGAATTAGCAGAGCTGCTCATAAAGAAGGGTGCTGATGTCAACGCTAAAGATAATTTTTCTTATAATGCTTTAATGAGATCTACAAGTAAAAATTATATCAAGACAGCAGAATTACTCATAAAAAACGGCGCAGATGTCAACGCTTTGGACTGTTACGGCAATACGGCTTTAATAGTGGCAGCATCTAAGGGCAACACAGAAGCAGCAGAATTACTCATAAAGTACGGTGCTGATATAAACATTAAGGACGATAAAGGCATGACGGCTTTAATGTGGGCTGAGAAATATAAACGCACTGAAGTAGTAGACTTACTGCGTAGTTATGGCGCAAAAGAATAAATTATCACAAAGGGGGAATCTATTTACATGAAAAAATTTTTTCTCGCAATATTAATTTTATTTATCAGTGTATCGAGTTCATTTGCTGAGTCAAGAATCACTCTCGCAGAATTATCCGGAACAGTGGGCGTTCAAATGGAAGAATTCGTGAAAGAAGTAATACACGACGCAAACGAGTCAAATAATGCGTTAATAATCTTTCAGCTTGATACACCGGGCGGGCTTGTTTCAGCAATGAGGGGTATCGTGCAAAGTATTCTATCATCGCGAGTTCCCGTTGCTGTCTGGGTACCTTCAGGGGGGCGGGCTGCGAGTGCCGGAGCATTTATTGTTGAGGCTGCACACATTGCGGCAATGGCACCGGGTACGAACATCGGGGCGGCTCATCCTGTAACAGCTGGTGGCGGAAATATCGAGTCGGGCGACATGGATAAAAAAGTTGTGAATGATCTCAAAGCTCAAATGCGTTCAGTCGTTCAATTAAGGGGGCGCAACGAGTCAATTACAGCGGACATGATAGACGAGAGCATATCACTTACAGCGAACGAGGCATTACGTGAAAGAGTGATAGACATTATAGCTGGTGATGTAAGCTCGTTAATACAAGCTGTATCGGGCCGGCGCATAAAAATGGGACAAAATAATTTTTTGACTCTTGAATTTGACTCAGAAGTTAAAGTTTTACAGGCTAGAATGTCATTCAGTGAACAAATAATTCAGTTCGTATCAAGTCCCGAAATTGCATATTTATTAATTACCGGCGGAATAATGGCTATATTCTTTGAAGTAATCACACCGGGCGGCTTTATGCTGGGAACACTGGGCGGAGTCATGTTTTTACTGGGAGCTATAGGCTTGAAGATGCTGCCGTTTAACTGGGCTGGAGTAGTCTTAATTGCTGCCGGACTCATAATAATGGCTATAGATTTTATTGCCGGCACAATGGGAGTATTAATTTTGCTTGGCCTGCCTATATTTTGTTTAGGGGGAATATTTTTATTTCGAGCACCGGGCGGCGAACTTCTTAGCATTTCTTTGACGGTCATAATGGGAATTGCTATAGCTCTTGCGATATGTTTTGCGCTTGTTGCATTCCTTGTGATTAAGGGCTTCAGACGTAAAATTACAACAGGTTCGCAGGGCATGATCGGGCTTGAAGTAAATATAATCTCTGATATAAGCGAATTTAAATCAGGCCAAGTAATATGTCACGGAGAAATCTGGCAGGCAAGAACAGAATCAGGCGAATTCAAATCCGGCGAGTCTGGAATCGTGAAAAAACTTGACGGAATGACGTTAATAATCGCAGGCAAGTAATAATAAATGAAAAACTCAGTGCCTTTGCGTTGGGCACTGAGCGATAAGGGGGAAGGATACTGGTTTCGATGACGCAAGACCTTACGCGCAAACACGGACTCTTACAAGGAAAGAGTTATAAATTTCTCCCGGCCTGCGCCATTGAATGCAAAATTTAATGTGTCAAAGCACTTTGAGTATTTTATATCAACTTCAGGAAAATACCAAATTTTTTTACGTGATTTTATCAATAAAGCTAGACAATTTTTAAAGATTAATTTATGATTCTCGCAATAAGAAGAAGGGGAGAATTATTCTCGTGAAAAATTTAATATTTGTCCCGTTTGCACATGATAGTTCTATGCAGTCAGGAGTCAATTTCTTCAATAAAAAAATTTCAGACGATAAACGCATGTTAATATACATGAAAAATGTCTGTGTCGCCCTAGTCTCTGCAAAAAAATATAATCCCGAGTCAGACTGCGCACTAGTTACGAACTTAAGCGATGACGAGATTCCCGCAGAATTTCACGAGATTTTTACGCGCGAGAATATAAAAATTTTGCATTACCCTTTTGACGAGTTTAGATTTGATAATAATACACCGTGGGGGCTTGCTTATTATAAATTATGCGCGTTGAGTCATGTTTTGCGCGAGACTGATTACAAAAATTTGCTTTATCTTGATTCTGACGTGTATATACAAGCGAGTCTTAATTCAATTTGGCAGGAATTACAGGAAAATATTTTACTCTATGACATTAATGAGGGCTTGAATACTCCGTCTTACTCGGCCATGCTCGAACAGACAAGAAAATTTTATCAGGACAAAAAATTTATTACTCGTTACGGCGGTGAGTTTTTCGCAGCAAATAAAGAGAACGCAGAAATTTTCATAAATCAGGCAAGCAAGATTTTTGACGAAATAAAACAATCCGGCGAAATAATAACGGGCGGCGACGAAATTATAATAGCAATCACTGCAGACAAGTTAAAAAATTTGATACGTAACGCGGGAGCTTATATATTTAGATTCTGGACTGGGAGCTTTAGACTCGTGTCAAATTGTTATAAGTCAAATCCTGTAGCAGTTCTTCATATGCCGTCGGAGAAAACACGGGGACTCATAAAGATTTACGATAAATATATCAAGGAAAATATTTTGCCCCCTAATAAACGAGTCTGGAAAATCTGCAAACTTTCAGGAAGTATCAAGCTAGTTATATTTTTGCTGCTGTGTAAAATCAGGGATTTAATGCGATAAATTTTTTACTAGACAAGAACGGGAATTTATTTTATTATTTACGCAAAATTCAGTAATATTACTATAGGAGGAATTTATTAATGAGCAGTATAATGCCAGCCAGCCAGCCAGTCGCCATAATTTTTGTCCCATTTGCGCATGATGACTCTATGAAGTCCGGAGTTAATTTCAATCAAAAAATTTCTACAAATGAACGCTTCTTAATGTACATGAAAAATGTATGTGTCGCTCTTGTTTCAGCAAAAAAATATAATCCTGATATAGACTGCGCACTAGTTACGAATCTTGATGATAAAGATATACCCGCCGAATTTCACGAGATTTTTACGCGAGAAAATATAAAAATTTTGCACTACCCATTTGATGAATTCAAATTTGATAATGATACACCGTGGGGGCTTGCGTTTTACAAGTTATGCGCGTTGAGTCATGTTTTGCGCGAGACTGAATATAAAAATTTTTTGTATCTTGACGCGGACGTTTATGTTCAGGGGAGTCTAGATTCAATATGGCAGGAAGTGCAGGAAAATATTTTACTTGGCGACACAAATCAAGGCTTAAATGTTCCTGATTATGTGAGATTTATTACTCAAACGCAAAAATTTTATCCTGAGAAAAAAATTATTACTCGATACGGCGGCGGCTTTGTTGCTGCAAACAGAGAGAATGCAGAAAAATTTATCATAAATGCACGTAAAGTATTCAATAAATCAATATCGGAAAATATAATTATAGAAATGGGCGATGAAGTAATTATAAATATTGCTGCTGATATGATGAAAGAAAGAGTTAGGAATGCCACATCATACACGTTTATATTCTGGACGGGAGATTTTCGGCTCGTGTCAACCTGTTACAGATTTAACGCCGTGAGAGTCCTTCATATGCCAGTAGAGAAAACGCGAGGACTCATAAACCTTTATGACAAATATATCAAAAAGGGGACTCTGCCTTCACATAAACAACTCTGGAAAATTTGCCATTTAAGCGGAGGCAGATATTCAGGCATGAGCTTATTACACAGGATAAAATTATTCGTGAAGGAAATTCTTTTCACTGGCGACTCAATGTTTTACGAGGGCGAACCTAAAAGATACTTCCCATTCTTTAGGATATTCCAGAAAAAAGAAAGCTAAAAACTTTCTGAAATCTTCTTAGCACTGGGAGGACAGCCTTTGACGCAATTTTTTGCACTCGCACAAGATAGGCCGACTCCTAGTGCATTATCAGGAATATTTTTGCCTTCTCCGCGTGAATTCACGTACAAAGCCCGGACTAATGCAGCATAAATGAAAATATAACAAGAGCCAGCAAAAAAATTTATTTCCTGCTGACTCTCTCAATCGGGGCGAGAGGATTCGAACCTCCGACCTCATGGACCCGAACCATGCACGCTAGCCAGACTGCGCTACGCCCCGCGGATCACTAACAAGGGGCATTCTATCACGTGAATTTATTTGCGTCAAATCATAGAGCTTCACAGCCCGGCCCCTCAAGAATACTAACGCCCTCACTTTTTGGAATCACGTTTATTTGAGTCGCTATTCTTTCTTTGAGTGCCTGAACATGTGAAATTATCCCGATTATTCGCCCTTCACGTTCGCTGCGGATTTCTGCCAGTGCGTCAAGTGCCATGCTTAATGAGTCATCGTCAAGCGAGCCGAATCCCTCATCAAGAAATAACGAGTCAACCCGTGTATTTCTCCCTGACATTTGAGAGAGTCCCAGCGCAAGAGAAAGACTAATTATAAATCTCTCACCGCCCGATAAATTTTCAGTCGGTCTAATTTCTCCGGCCTGTTCATGATCTATCACGCTCAAAGCAAGGTCATCACTTCCAGGCGTAATAAGAAGGCTGTAACGGCCATTAATTTTTTGCAGGTATTTATTTGCGTTATTCAGGACTTTTGCGAGAGTAATTTTTTGCACGAAAACTCTAAATGCGTCCCCTTTTGCCGAGCCGATTAATTTGCACAGTCCCGCCCAGTGTTTAGAAATTTTTTGCTGAGTATTATATTCCTGATTTAAACCTGAAATTTTTTGCTTTAAATTCTCGTTATCGATAATTTTTTGAGTGATTATCGTTATTTGGCTTTCTATATGCTTTAATTCTGACTCGTTTTCTCTGAATGAGCGTTCTATTTCGTCAAGTGATTGAGTAGTCAAGCCTCTTGATTTCAGCTCGTCAAGTTTCTTGCTTGTGTCGTCAATAATTGCCTTATACTTGATTAAATTCTCGTCAATTTCCTTGAGTTTTGCGCGCCACTTTGTAATTTCGCCTGATTTGACATGAGATAAGGACTCTATAAAAATTTTCTCGCTGTCAAAATTCTTTTCACTCAATGCAGCAATAAAGGCCGATTCAAGTTCCGTGATTTTGTCAGCCAATGCTGCAAGATCTTCACTTTCACGCGTAAAATTTTCTGTGAGAGTAACAAGTTTTGCGTTATATTCCCTGATAGTCTGCTGTGAATTATTAATATCATTATTGAGCGAGTTTACTTTGCCCGCCCATTCCTGAACTTTGCGCTTAATATCAGCAGTCTTTGTTATGCCCTTCCCTGATAGATTCAGAGTCCTTATTGCCTCACTCACTGCCGAATGAAGTAAATCACACTCATTTTTTACGGCCTGTAAATCCTGCTTTATTCGATCGATTTCACGTTCTAACGCGCTTTCTTGAGAGATTATATTATTATATTTCTCATTGACTGAGTCAAAATTTTTTGCTGCCTCGTTTGATTGTTGGGTTAATTGCTTTAACTTGGCCTCAAGAGTCTCTGCTTTCCTGAATAATTCTCCGGATTTAAATTTATCTTCTGCGCTTGATTCCTGTAAATGCCTTATTGCCGGGTGTTCACGAGATCCGCATAATGGGCAGGGGGTGCCGGGCTTGAGTTTTGCGCGTTCCTCGTCAAGCACTGCTAAATTAGTTTTTGCCCTGAGATTCATAATTTCTTCTGATAATTTGCGGTGTTCGTCTGAAAGATTATCCATTTTTTGACGGGCTGAATTTCTTTCCTGTAAAACTTTCTGAAATATAATTTTTACGCTTTCAAGTTCTGACTCTTTCTGCTGCTGTTCATTAAAAAGTTTTTGCCGCTTCTCGTTTGCCTTGTCGTAATTGTCGAGTGCTAAGAAAATTTTTGCCTTCAATACATCGGGCTGTTCAGTTATGCCGTGTAATTCTGAGTCAAGTTTTCCTATTAAGTCAGGCAGCTTTACATCTTGAATATTATTAATTAATTCCTGATAGCGCGAGATTTGTTCTGAAATTTTGCCGCATGAGTCCTTTTTTTGAGTCAATATTTTGCGTTCTGATTCTAGTCTCGTATAATCTGATTCAAGAATTGCAGCTCGTTCGGAGTATTCTAATTTTGCCCGTGTTTCTTGCGATTCATCGGCTCGTTTATGATAATTATCTAAAATATTTTGACTCTGGGTTAATTCATTCTCAAGTTTTGCAATCTCACGCAGCCAGTCCCGTATAATCTTTATTTTCTCGTATTCGGAATTAATATTAATTTTTTGCGCGTTGAGTTCGTCAATTTGAAAATTTAGATTATCAGTATCGACAAGTAATTTGCTTAATTCGGCGCGTCTAGTGTCAATATTTTCAAGTTTTGATTTCTCGTCCTTAGAGCGTTGAAAGATTCTTGCTGAAATATCGCTGTAGATTCCCGTTTGAGTGATTAATTCGAGAATCTGCGCGCGGTCGTTCTTGCCTGCCCTGAGAAAAGCATCAAAGCCGCCTTGTTTCAGCATCATTGCTTGAATAAATCTATCAAAGTCCATGCCGGTAATTTTTGCTATCTCGTCCGATACTTCTTTCTTTCTGCCATGACTTATTAAAGGCTTGTGATTAATTTCGTCGTCTATTGTATGCTCATGAGCTTGTAAATTGCCGTTTTTCTGTCTGCACTGCCTCCATCTGCACGTATAAATTCCCTTCTCAGTGGAAAAAGTAACTTGCGAATAACATTCAAGAGTCCCGCGTGTCATGATTTCATTTGTCTGACCTCCTATTTTAGCGAGCCTTGGAGTCTTCCCGTAAAGTGCTAAACAAATAGCGTCAAAAATTGTAGTCTTACCTGCTCCCGTCGGCCCGGTAACCGCAAAAATTCCGTCAATATATTCTTTGCTCGATAAATTTATGTGCCATTCACCCTTAAGCGAGTTCAAATTTTTGAATCTTATATCTAAAATTTTCATGATTAATTATTGCCCCCTTTTTCGTGAATTTCCTGCAAAATTTCTTGATATAGTCTCGTAAAAATTTCGCGGTCATCTTCTGAAATATTATTCTCGTCAAAGCACATTTCTAATATTTCAAGCGGTGTTATCTCGTCTAATTCTTGAGTGAATGAATTCAAAATTTTCCCTTGTGATAGTGCCCTGCTGCTTTCGTCGTGAATGCTTAAGATTTCAATTAACGGGAATTCTTTAGAGAATGCTTGTAATACTTCTTTGACTTCAGAAATTAATTTATTCCCCGTGTAAGTAATATCAAGCCAGACGGATTCGTTATTCTCTGCAAGTGTACGCAATCTCGAATAAATTTTATCAGAGCCGCCGCTAATTTTTTCAAGTTTCTGAAATACTGGGACGGGGATTTCTTGAATCTGCAAATTATTATTATCGAGTTCTATTATACTTACTGATTTAGTAATTTCTGACTCGCCGAAAGTCATCGCAATGGGAGATCCTGAATATTTTATATTTTCGTGTTTAATAAATTGCGGTGAGTGTAAATGTCCGAGTGCCGTATAATTTATATAGTCCCGTGAAAATAAATCGCTGCCGATCTCTACAGAAGTCCCGACATAAAGCGAGCGAGTCCCGTCGTCTATATTTGTCCGGCCTCCACGCACAAATAAATGTCCCATTGCTATAATCGGAGCGTTAAAATTTTGCTGAATCTCTTGAGCTCGATAAAAAATTTTCTCGTAGTGATTTATTATTCCGGCTCTTAATGCGTTCTCTATATCTTGAAAGCTATAATTTAAATTCGCTGCTCTAACGTCCCTGTCCCGTAAATAAGGCACAGCACACACTATTAAATCAGGATCATGCAATATAATAATTTCGTCGTCGGGATTTTGCGAGGCCCGGCCTACAACGTGAATATTTGAAAGTTTCAACAAGTCCGACGGTGCATCGAGAAAAGCGGGCGAGTCGTGATTCCCTGAAATTATCACACAATTTTTGCATTGAGATTTTGCGATTGAATACAGGAACGAATAATAAATATTTTGAGCCTGCACTGAAGGTGTAGTATTGTCGAAAATGTCGCCCGATACAAGCAATATATCAATATTTTCACGAGCTATTAAATTTTCAAGCCAGTCAAAAAATTTTATGAACTCGTCAAGCCTGTCTTTATTCTTGAGCCGCCTGCCTATGTGCCAGTCTGAAGTATGCAAGATTTTCACGTTTTCAAGCCTCCTGATAATTATTTATTTTATTTGCACGGAATATCGAGAGCTATTAAAAATTTCCTGAAGTCATTTAATGAGTCTCTGTTATTCCTGAGTATTAAATATTTTACGTCCCATTCTTGTAATTGTCTGCAATTTTGTGCGCTTAAAGTATCAGCTATAAAAATATCCGTCTCTCTTGCAAAAGTTGCATCTGCGCTTTCAGGGTTGCCTTTACCCATTAATTTTACTTCGACTCTGTAAATTTTGCCGGAGCTGCTGATTAATTTGTAATCAACTTCTCTGTCATATAATAAATTTTTGTCGCGCTTAAATTGTGTGTTGTCAATATTTTCATTCGGAACTCCTGCGAGACTGCATAATTTATCAAGTAAAGGTTTCTCGACCCGTTTGCCTATTGTGCTCCAAGCTCCGCCGCGTAACTGCAATTTTTTCGTTGCCAGCGCATTAATTACTAACATGCTTTCAGTCAAAGAAAGATTTATGATTATATTGTTATAGCTGATTTGTATAGAGATTGCTAGCCCGTCATTAGAGTCTTTCTCAAGTTCTGATAATATAGCGCGTAAATATTCTAAATTATTTCTTGCTGCGTCAATCATGATTTTTTGCGATTGAGTCCCGTAAATATTCGTGATAGTTTTCTTGTTAAGTCCGGCATAAATAATTTTTTCATCGGGAGTAAATGAGTCCGACTCAATAAAAAATTTTCTGTACCAGTCTATATTAAATTAATTTCTTGAGAGTCAAATTTTGCGCTGACAATTTGCTTGAAAAATTTAATGCTGAAATCAAAAAATTCTGCGTTGACAGCGTTTATAATTTCTTCTCTGTAATCAAGACCAGATATTAATTTGCTGACTGTGCGGGAAATTATGTTCTCCCCGAATCTCATAATAGCCCGGCTCCTCTCTGTCAATGATTTCTGCGTAAGATTTATTAATTTCGCACATTACCGGGACTCTTCCCATTTTACGAGCGACTCGGCCAAGTGTTCCCGACCCGGCAAAAGGATCTAATACTGAATCACCCTCGAAAGAATAATATTTTAGAACTCGCCTGCATAGCTCTTCAGGAAATACCGCGGGGTGATTCTTGTCATATTTAGGCGCGATATACCAGCAGTTACTCGTGTCAATGTCTTCATTTTCGTGCCTGTCATAATTTGTATATGCTTTCATGTTTTTATCGAGCAAGAAATTACATTTTTTCCTGTAAATCATGATACTTTCTGTGATGCAGTTCGGCTTATAAGATAACGGCTTGCGAGTCTGTTTATAGCCGCTGACTCTGTCTGGCACTGAAGGCTCAGGCTTTATCCAAATAATTTCGTCAATAAAATAATAATTTGACTCCGTTAAAATCCTGTGAAAATCATAATGTATAGGATAACGAATGCTCTCAAATTCGCGCCCCGGCCTCTTTGTTATGACTGGTGAGACGTTGACAATTAAGAATCTCCCTTCTTCAAGAACGCGGTTACATTCAAGAAAAATTTTTTTCATGCAAGATAAATACTCGTTATATGAGCTATAATCCGAATATTCCCTGGCGTTATAATATGGCGGTGAAGTAAATATTAAATTTATAGCATTCTCAGGGAGCTGCTTTAAAGTCTCTTCATTATTGCCGATAAGAAGCAAAGGACGTGAAATTTTTTGAGGCTTTATTTGTGCGTGTTTCTCATGACGATAAATATAAAACTCGTTCATTTTTTCGAGATTTTCATTATTATAGAACGCTAAAATTTTTTCTCGCAAATCCTGAAATCTTGAGTCCTGCTTACTCTTATATAAACAAGTCCTGAACATTTGATAAATTAATTCCATGGGATTAGCTTTA
Organism: Synergistaceae bacterium; assembly: GCA_017444345.1. Classification (NCBI taxonomy): domain Bacteria; kingdom Thermotogati; phylum Synergistota; class Synergistia; order Synergistales; family Synergistaceae; species Synergistaceae bacterium. The sequence goes on from JAFSWW010000116.1 coordinate 10,376, forward strand.
TTGAATGCCTCTGACTGTATGAAACTATAAATTTTTCCGTTATCAGACTGCCTCCCGATTGAAGATACTGCCTCGCGTTTAATATCAATGGGATAATCGCCCGTGAAAATTTTCAGCAATATATCAAATTTTGTATTATCCTTTGCGAGTGCCTTTACTTGTTCTATAGAGTACATAAAAATATTTGCTCCCGGAAATTTTTATATAATTCTAGCATATAGAAATATAGTTAGTGATAAAATCTGCGTAAAAGTTTAAATATATTCAGGAGAATTTATATAATGGACTGGCAATTATCGCAATTATTTATTATTTGTCCGTTAATATTTATCGGCGGACTTGTTGACGCAATAGGGGGCGGGGGCGGCTTGATAACTCTTCCTGCATATTTAATCGCCGGGCTTCCTGTTCACGTCTCAATAGGCACTAACAAATTAAGTTCTTCAATGGGAACTGCTTTAACTTTCACGAAATTTTTTATTAATGGATATATGCCCGTAAAACTTTCAGTTATAGGAATCATAGGCGCGTTTATAGGCTCATCACTGGGAGCTAAGACGGCATTATTAATCGGGGATCACGCGTTTAAAATTTTGATGTTATTCATGATTCCGTTAATAGCTTATTATGTATTCAAGAGTCAGGATTTATTGCGCGAGTCAACAGGTTCGGACGAGATTATAACTTTGAGGACTTATATAATTTGTGCGGTTGTTGCGTTAGTTACCGGCTTTTATGATGGATTCTACGGCCCCGGTGCTGGGACATTTATGCTGCTATTAATGGCTGCGGCTGGGTTGAGCGTTCAGAAAGCAAACGGAGTCGCTAAAGCAATAAATCTTACTACAAATGTAGCTGCTCTTGTAGTATATTTCTTGAATGACAAAGTTATTTTGCCGATTGGATTAATAGCTGGATTATTCAGCATCGCAGGAAATTATATCGGTGCAAAATTTTTCGAGCGCGGAGGGTCTAAAGCTGTCAGGCCTGTTATACTTATAGTGCTGGCATTATTCTTTGTCAGGATAATTTATGATTTAATATTTTAGTGAAAGGATTTGATTTATCATGTTAAAGCGTATTATCATCGCAGTAATTCTTGTAATAGCACTCTCTTGTACTTGTCTTGCTCACCCTGGCAAACTCGACTCTAAGGGCGGCCATGTCGACAAAGAGACGGGCGAATATCATTATCACAAAGGCCCTAACGCTCTTGAAAGTCTCGAAATTCGGCGCAATACTCTTTACAAGGCAAAAATTGAAAGAGTTGTAGACGGCGACACGGCTATTGTCTCGTTTATATTCCCCGACGGTAAGAGATACCAGAAGCAGCGAGTTAGATTCTTAGGAGTCAACACTCCTGAAACAGTTCACCCCAATAAGCCCGTTGAATATTACGGCAAAGAAGCAAGCAACTTCACGAAATCACAATTAGCAAATAAAACCGTGTGGCTTCAGACAGACGTGAGC